>NZ_JBZNBU010000251.1:0-6120 GCF_058530065.1 Waterburya sp.
CTCAACTATCAACCTACAGGAGTTAGTGGCATCTTGCATACCCCCGCAGGAGAAGTAGCTTTTTGCTCTCCTTTAGTCGGTCAATTTAATTTAGCCAATTTGCTCGCTGCTACAGGTGCGGTATTGGATTTGGGAGTAGAGTTAGATATTATTGCTCAAAGTCTGCCTAACTTTGTTGGCGTACCTGGAAGAATGGAACGAGTACAACTAGAACCCAACCAGGATATTAACGTCATCGTCGATTACGCTCACACCCCCGATAGTCTGGAAAATCTACTTAAAGCTTCCCGTCCTTTCATCAGTGGTAAAATGATTTGTGTCTTTGGTTGTGGGGGAGATCGCGATCGCACCAAACGTCCTTTGATGGGGAAAATTGCCGCAGAATTAGCCGATGTAGCGGTAGTTACTTCTGATAATCCTCGTACGGAAAACCCCGAACAAATCTTGGAAGATGTGGTTGCAGGAATCCCCGATACTATTACTCCAATTGTAATTGCCGATCGCGCTCAAGCGATCGCCACAGCAATTAAAGACGCGAACCCTGGAGATGGGGTATTAATTGCTGGCAAGGGACACGAAGACTATCAAATTTTGGGTACGGAGAAAATTCATTTTGACGATCGCGAACAAGCTAGAAAAGCATTAGGCGATCGTTAGAACAGTTGGGACAGTTGTGAAGCCAACAATGTTTTAGGTATCTCAATTGTCCTAAGATTAAACTTATCAGACGATGAAATGCCGTTGAGGGAATTATGAATATAATCAAACAGAGATTGTTAGCTTTATTGGTTTTATTTGCTGGATTGAGATTATCTTTGCCAGTATATCAGTATCTTTTGCAACATTTTCCCCGATGCCACAAAGGGGTTGATATAGCAAGAGCAACCAAAGATGATAATCTGCTTGAGGGGTCTCATTTTCCCGTTATACCTCCCAGAAGTTTAGCCGAAGATGCGGAAGTGTTTTTTGTCTCTGGTTATCAAGGGGAGCGAAACTTAAATAGCGATCGCGTTACGGTTAATATCGATCGCCCCCATCAAAAAGTATTGTTGGTTTTGAGTAGTTATGAAGCTATTGATTGGCAAGTAATAGCTAGTCCTTCTACAGAAATAGCAGGGGTTTTAGTTAGTTCTTATTATCCTTCTACGGTAATCGGCGACTTAGATCCTCAAACTGTATTTCCCGTCGATCTTCCCTATTCTTATGAATTAGAAAATCGCAAAACAGTCGAATTATTGCAACAACTCAATCTTTGGTTCGATCTTTATCGTTTGGATGGGTTTCGCGGTAGCTATAGTTTGCCCAGCTATATCAATATTACCCAGATAGATTATTACAATCCCGCTTTGACTCTTCGAGGATATCCTCTAGAACAACCTCCAGCTAATTTTAATTTTAATGTTTATGATCGCCACTATCGACCTATTACAGCACCTCTGAATCATGGAGATAGTTTTCAAGAAGGTCAAATTACCAAAAATATTATTTCTCAAATTGGTATAGCGATCTCCCCCGACACCAGAGAAATATACCAAATAACCGACACGGGCATTAAAATCATCGATCGCCAAACAGGTACTACATCCGAATTTCCCTTACCCCTTAATTTCCCCGAACTTTCTTGGGGAATGGATATTGCTTACGATAGCAGTCGCGATTTGGTTTCCCTAGTTTCTTTAGGCGGAGACGGTTATTTCTATCGTTTTGATGCTCGACAACGGCGTTGGTTGGATGTTCGCTCTTTGAATAATGTCGATTTAAAATCCCTAACTTACGATCGCGCTGGCGATCGCTATTTAGCTTGGGGTGAAAATTATTTTGGCGACGGAGGAAACTTATTTTATCTTTCAGCAACGGGAGAATTGTTATTTGAAGAAAATATTAGCGATCGCTTGCCAGGATTTTATCGACTATACGATCGCCATAATGAAATGACTCCCCCAGTGGAAATCGTAGTTCAAGATGATCGTCTGGCTGTAATAGCTCGCGATCGCCAACGTCCCGAAAATTGCTATAATAATTCGATTAGTTCTGTTTGGCATTACGATTTTGACCTAAACACTAGTCAACTTACCTATAAATCTCCCCAAAATCTTACTCGATTCTGTTTTTATGGCGATTAAATAAGCGGGAAATATCGCTAAAATGAGGGATGGTGTAATTGCAAGAATTAGTTGCACCATGAAGAAACAATCTAACTAAAAATACTAATATTATGGCTAATAGTCGTCGTGTAGCTCGCGTAGCCGCACTAATCAAGCGGGAAGTGAGTCAAATGCTACTGAGTGAAATTAAAGACGATCGCGTTGGTGCGGGAATGGCAAGCGTTACCGATGTAGATGTATCGGGAGATCTACAACACGCCAAAATCTTTGTCAGTATTTATGGTACAGACGAAGCTAGAGAAGAAACTATGGCAGGTTTAGAATCTTCAGTAAACTATGTCCGCAAAGAATTGGGCAGTAGAATGCAACTGCGTCGCACTCCTACGATTAAGTTCATTGAAGATCGTTCCTTAGAAAGAGGAGACAGTATGCTCGACTTGCTCAATAAAATCAGTCAAGAACGAGAAAATAAAGCAGAAACTGTGGAATAGATAATTAACTAATAATAATTAAGCATGAACTGGGAAAGCTTATCTCTCCAAGAACAAATCGCCCAGACAATTGTAGTTCGAGCTTCTGGTTACTTATTCGACCATCAGATTCGCTATCCTGCTTGGGAGGCGAATAACACTCAATTACAACAGTGGTTAGAAGAATTAAATCTGGGTGGAGTAATTCTCTTGGGGGGAAGCAGCGTCGAGTTACAAAAGCGATCGCAACAGCTTCAGTCTTGGGCAAAAACCCCTTTATTTATTGCCGCAGATATCGAAGAAGGCATCGGACAACGTTTTCCTGGAGGGACTTGGTTTCCTCCCCCAATGGCACTGGGAGCAATATATCAGAGCGATCGCCATTTAGCTCTATCATACGCTCGGCAAATGGGAGAGATAACCGCCCGCGAAGCTTTGGCAGTGGGTCTTAATTGGTTGCTCGCTCCTGTGGTAGATGTTAATAATAATCCCGATAATCCTGTAATTAATATTCGGGCTTTTGGGTCAGATCCTGAAGTGGTTTCGGCGTTGACTGGGGCTTTCATTGCTGGGGCGAAGTCCTACCCCGTCCTAACTACCGCCAAACATTTCCCAGGACATGGAGATACGGCGACAGATTCCCATTTGGAGTTACCATCATTACCCCACGATAATAACCGTCTGGCAACGATAGAATTACCTCCCTTCCAAAATGCGATCGCAGCAGGGGTAGATAGTGTTATGTCAGCCCACCTTTTAATTCCAGCCTGGGACAAAGATCGACCCGCTACTCTCTCAAAAGAGATTATTACCGATCGATTAAGAAAACAATTAGGTTTCTCGGGTTTAGTAGTTACCGACGCTTTAATTATGGGCGGGATTGCCAACTATGCTAGTCCAGAAGAAATTGCGGTGATGGCGATCGAAGCAGGAAGTGATATTTTATTAATGCCCGACAATCCCGAAGTTGCGATCGCATCCATTTATGATGCGGTCAGATCGGGGCATATTAGCCAACAACGGCTTGAAAAATCTTTAGAACGTATTTGGCAAGCTAAATGGAGACTGGGAGGCAAGGGGACTGGGGGGACTGGGAGACTAGGAGATTGGGAGACTAGGAGATATTATCCCGCGAAGACGGGACTAGGAGACTGGGAGACTAGGAGACTGGAAGATTGGATTGATGATTTATCGACTTTGGAAGCGAGAAAGACGGTTAATTTGATTTTGCAGGATTCTTTAAAGAGTTTTGACGCTCCCATAAATCCTAGTTCTACTAATAATCCCTGCAATTTAATTGTGGTAGACGATGTTTTAAATGCCAGCTATTTAGATCTTAATAGTCCTGCCGTGGCAATTCCCCATCGACTGGGCTATCAGAGAAAAATAGTCGATGCTAATACTCTTAATTTGATGGCGATCGATTCTCGCCCTACCCTACTACAAGTATTTATTCGTGGCAATCCTTTTCGGGGAAATGCAGGTTTGACTCTTAACGCCCAACACATATACCAAAAATTACTGACTGAAGGGCAAATAGAAGGAATAGTTATTTATGGTAGCCCGTATGTATTACAGTGGTTCAAAGAAATTATCGCAGATCGAACATCTTGGGTATTCATTTACGGGCAAATGCCTCAAGCTCAAGCGATCGCCTTGAAAGCTTTATACAATCTTAATCTCGATGGGTTAGAATTTAAAACAATGCAGAATTTTGGCTTTTAAAATTGCTAATAATTATCAATTATGTAGCTAAGATTAAGTTTTAGATTAAAGTTTTTTATATTACAAATATTTTGTTATTTTAGATACAGCGGAAATAAGATTTTATTAGGTAATCAACTTCGAGATAGTTTATAGTGGTATCAAGATAGTTAAATAACAAATACTAAACACGGTGATAAGACATGACAGCTGCTACTGCATCCCCTTTCGTTTCTACTAGATATTCCATCGATACTTTAAAAGACGAAGCGCGACAACTAATGGAAATAGGAATGGTTAGTCGCCAACAATCTATTTATACTCTTTGTAAATATATTCCCGCTCGTGAATGGGTCGAAATTGAATGCGAACTAGAAAGATGTGACTATCTACTTAGAGATCCCATTGGCGATCTTATTTCTGATGACACTTGGGAAAACGACTAGATAAATATTTGCCTAGATTAGTACTAAGTTATCTGAGCAATATTTCAGTTTTAGGATAAACCACTCTGCACCGATATTATCCCTTCATCAGGTAGGTTTTATAAAGGGGGGAAGCAAAGATTTTAATATTAAGCTAGAAAATACCCCCTTAGCTTTTAGTAAGAGTTGAAACTGGTTAATCGATCGGAATTAACTGCTCTACTCTATTTTTCCAAGATAAAAGCTTCTGCGATAGTTCTTGTAAAGAGAAGTCGGGATTTTGGTTCAAAAACACATAGCCAGCTGCGATCGCACTTGCTATTATGCCCAAGAAAAACAAGCCAGAAATATTTTTTTTGGTTTTAGGTAGGTTTGGTGTTTCTACCGTAGTTACTTCAGGCTGGCGAGTTAAGGTAGCAACTGTTTGGGAAGTGGCTGGTTTATCCTCGATTGTAGCAAGGCTACTACGAGAATCTGCTACAACTGGTGAGGTAGATTGAACCTGATGACCAATTATCGACTTTAATTTAGCTCCTTTCAAGTTAGCTTTTTGAAGATCGACACCATTAACATTCGCTCCAGCTAGGTCTGTATTGGTCAAATTAGCTCGATCTAAATTGCTATGACGCAGAATAGCATGACTCAAATTGGCATGGCTTAAATTTGCTTCAGCAAAGTTCACCCCTTGAAGATTGGCATTACTTAAATCCACACCACTCAGATTTTTTTTAACAGCACCACGATTGACAATTTCCCATACCGAATGCCATTTGAGATCGATCATGGTTTTATGGCTAAACTTAGCTCTTCTCAATACTGCAAATTTTAATTCAGCATCCTTAAAATAAGTCCCGCAACATTTTGCGCCACTAAAACAAACTTTGGTTAAGTTAGCTTGACTAAAATAAGCATTTCTCAAGTCGGCATTTTGTAAATTCGCATTAGTTAGGTTGGCTTTGAAAAGATAAGCATGACTAAGATCTGCACTATTAAGATTGGCATTTTCTAGCTTGGCATGGCTCAAATCAGATTTGCATAAATTAGCTCGAAATAAATTAGTATTTCTTAAATCTACTCCATTAAGATTTTTATCTTCAGCTTGGTTATTAACAATTTCCCATACAGTACGATATTTCCTAGAAATTATCGTTTTGCTATTGAGTTTAGCTTGAGAAAAAATACTGTAATCGAGGTTAGCTCCTTTTAAATTTGCCTGTTCTAAATTAGCTGCTAAAAAATTTGCTCCTTCTAAATTACTGCCAATTAATAAAGCTTTTGCTAAATTAGTATTGCTAAAATTTGCTCCTTTTAAGTTGGCTCTGGGCAAATTAATACCACTTAAATTTAGATTGCTTAAATTGGCTTTTTCTAAATCTGGAACTACTCTTCTATGATTTTGATACCATCGATTCCAAG
>NZ_JBZNBU010000252.1:0-4665 GCF_058530065.1 Waterburya sp.
CAGTTATTTATTTGTAGACAAAAGAAAAAGGTTTTGGGAGTCTTGCCGTGTTTCGACCCCAAAACCTTTCTCTCTTACACTTACTCCTCACACACAATTAATAGTGTAGGGGATTTATTTGGTTTGCGTTTTATTTCAGTGCCAGTTTATATATCGTCATATATACTGAGAAGACACTACAAACATAGTCAATCTAGCCAACTTTAGAAGGCTTTTTCTCTTTACTGCCAAAGAAAGTTTTGAGAACATTCTCTGCCATTTGAGGACTGCTCAAGCCCAAGCTAGCCTTAGATTGATCGGGAGTTGCATGGTCTACCAAAATATCGGGTACACCAAAACGTTTGACGGGGACGAGAATATTTTGTTCCTGAAGGGCTTCTAAAACAGCCGAACCAAAACCACCCATTAGACAACCCTCTTCCATGGTAACAACTTTGCCAATTTGTTTGGCTAAAGGAGCAATTAAGTCCATATCTAGAGGTTTGACAAAACGAGCGTTAACTACAGTCGATTCAATACCGTGTTCGCTCAAAATCTCGGCTACTTGCAACGCGGGATATACCTGAGTGCCATAACCGACTAGAAGCAAGTCATCGCCATTACGCAGAATTTCTCCTTTACCAATTTCAATCGGCTCCCAGCCTTCTTCCATCAAAGGTACGCCGACACCATTCCCGCGAGGATAGCGCATAGCGATCGCACCTTCTCGATAGTTAATGCCAGTTACCACCATTCTTTGTAATTCTGCCTCGTCTTTAGGAGCCATAACTACAATGTTGGGGATGCAACGTAGGTAGGCAATGTCATACATTCCTTGGTGGGTAGGACCATCAGCACCAACAATTCCCGCCCGATCTAAACAGAAGAAAACGGGTAATTTTTGAATGCAAATATCGTGAATAATTTGGTCGTAAGCTCTTTGAAGAAAAGTAGAATAAATGGCTGCTACGGGTTTAATTCCTTCACAAGCCATACCAGCAGCTAGAGTTACTGCGTGTTGTTCGGCAATCCCCACATCAATATATTGTTTGGGCAGTTTGCGCTGCAAAATATCCAAACCAGTACCAGTTGCCATCGCGGCGGTAATACCGACAATTTTGGGATCGTTTTCCGCCAATTTAGTTAAAGTGTCGGCAAAAACTTTGCTGTACTTAGGAGGCTTTGGTTTGCTGGCGGGAATTGCTTTACCCGTTGCCAAATTAAAAGGACTTTGGGCGTGGTAGCCTACTCGATCTTTTTCGGCAAGGGCATATCCTTTACCTTTGACTGTGGCAACGTGAACTAGTACGGGTCCTGGTACTTTGTGCGCCTGTTTGAAGGTAGTAATTAACTCTTCTAAATTATGACCGTCAACGGGACCAAAATATTTAAAGCCCAATTCCTCGATTACAGCCCCAACTTTCGGTACTGCAAGACGTTTCATGCCTTCTTTCACTCGTTCCATTTCAGGAGTCAGAGATTCCCCAAAGAAAGGTAAGTGCTTGAACTGTTCTTCGAGGTTATCGGAAAGAAACTGGATGGGGTCTGATAAGCGAACTTTATTTAAGTAGCGAGAAATTGCTCCTACATTAGGAGAGATGGACATTTCATTGTCATTCAAGACCACCATTAAATTAGTATTGGGTAAATGTCCTGCATGGTTAATTGCTTCTAGTGCCATGCCTCCCGTTAAAGCACCATCACCGATAATGGCTACGCATTTAAAGTCTTCACCCCTAGCATCTCTCGCCATTGCCATACCCAAGGCAGCAGAGATACTGGTCGAGGCGTGTCCCGCACCAAAGTGATCGAACTTGTTTTCGCTTATTTTAAGATAGCCCGCTACGCCATTTTGTTGGCGCAGAGTATCAAATTTATCGTATCTACCCGTCAACAGCTTGTGGGGATATGCCTGGTGTCCTACGTCCCAACAAACTTTATCGCGGTCTAAATCTAGGGTTTGATACAACCCAATAGTTAGTTCTACAACCCCCAAACCAGGACCTAAATGACCCCCACTAGTGGCAACTGTTTCTAAATGTTTTTCTCTTATTTGGCGGGCGATGTCCTCTAGTTGTCGGATTGATAAACCGTGCAACTGATTAGGATGAGTTATTTCGCTTAAATGCATACTGCCGTTTTCTCTAATAACAGATTATTTATTTTCTTGTTGAGTTAATTATCCTACTTTCTTTGTACTTAAAGTGAAAATTGGATACTTTTCTCAATCCTGAAGTCAGAAAAATCTTTGCTCGTCCAATCTTTTTAGGGCATAAACCAGGCAAAGATCGAGAATTTTGCTAAAGTTAGTTAGCTAATAATAGCCATAAAAGTAATTTAATTATTTTCATAACGTATTATAGTGAATTTTGCTGGTTTCTTAGAAAAAGATACGATTAAAACATCTAATAGCTAGCAATTGTATCTGTATTTATACATTTTTCAGTACCCATCAATTAGAATCGATTTTTAAATACTTAGTTTAATTTGAGAAGGATAGTCCGCACCCGAATTAATGGTAATGGTAATAATTTCTCGCTCGATTAATTTAGCCTCTTGAGGCAATTTACCCGTACCAGCATTAACTGGGTAAGCAGGAAAATAATCTCCACTGAGACTGAGACGCAAGCTTTGCCCTGAAGCAATACATATACAAGTAGCCTGTAAAGGAATATTTAGTTGCTGAATTTCTGAGGAATTGGGGTTAACAGTAATATATCCTTGAGTAAAATTGAATACCTTACCGTCTGGGCGAACTACCGACAGTATTGCACACAAGTCGAAACTAGGTTTATTGGCACTACAATAAACTTCTAAATTCACTTCTCCTAACAAGTGTAGATCGTTTTCTAAAGGAGCAGAAGTATAAGTTAAAATATCCGAACGACAGTCTAAAGCAGTGCGATCGCACGAACCGCCTGGAAAGCTAGCGTGTCCTCCCAAAGCTGGTGTTGGTCGCCAAGGATCGCGGACTAGAATGTCTTGATTATTAGAGAATTCTTCGAGGTCTGCAGTTATGTCTGTTTCTGATAGTTCTTGAGGAGAAATATTGTCAGATTCGATTTCTGTTTCGTATTGCCACAGCATTCCACTATCTTCCCGCATACTAGCCAAACCATCGCTAGCTAAGTAATAAACTTGTTGGCG
Organism: Waterburya sp.; assembly: GCF_058530065.1. NCBI lineage: Bacteria > Bacillati > Cyanobacteriota > Cyanophyceae > Pleurocapsales > Pleurocapsaceae > Waterburya > Waterburya sp. The sequence continues at coordinate 3,127 of NZ_JBZNBU010000252.1, forward strand.
ATCGCAATTAAGACGATCTAGTTCGCGCCAACTGTTACTACCCATTTCAAATAAATAAATCGGAGATTTCTCAGCCATTCCCGTATCGATACCTTTGAGGAAATAATCAAACCAGCGTATCTGAATTTCATCAATGGGGTTTTGAGCTAACCTGCCATAATCTATTTCCCCTAGCTTTCTACCCCAAGGAAGGTGCGCCCAAGGTCCAATTACAAGATGTTGGGGGTGCTTGCTCCTAGTTGCCATTGCTTTGTAAAGATTTAGCGTACCCCTTAGATAAGGATCGAACCAACCACCCACATGAAGCATGGGTAAATCCACATCATCTAATAAATACTTTGGCGATCGCTTTTGCCAATATTCTGCTGCTGGATCGGGATTATTTAACCACAGATGGTAAAAAGAATCGGGTGCTAATCGCTGCATAATTTCGGGATTGGCAGGAATCGCATCGTTGAGGGGTAAATTACGACTGGCTCGATACAACTCTAAATATGCTGCTTCATCTTGTTTTAAACGGGCTGTTTCTCCTGCTAATTGAATTGCCCAAGCTAGATTGGCATAAAGACAAAATGCCCCATTTTCATAAGCCCAATCACTGTGGAGATCGTAAGCGACCATTGCAGGAGCGATTGCCACTAAAGCTGGCGGTTTATGTACCGCTGCATATAATTGGGTCATTCCCTGATAGGAAAAACCATACATTCCTACTTTTCCCGTACTATTGGGAAGTTTAGATACCCATTCAACAGTATCCAAACCGTCTTCAACTTCGCGATCGAATAGATGGAATCGACCTTCTGAAGTTCCTCTACCCCGTACATCTTGAATTACGACTATATAACCCCGCTCGGCATACCAGCGAGGATGAGCGTAAACTACGGTAGATGCAATCTCTCTACCATAGGGCTGACGCATCAAGAGAATCGGTAATTTTTCTTGAATATTGGGACGATAGATATCTGCATCTAATCGAACTCCGTCACGAGTCTGCATGGAAACAGTCTCTTTAATAATTTTGACCATTATGGAATTTGATTCTTTAGTTCCCACAAACTTACCCATCTCGAATTTGGATAAGCATAAGCAATCTGAATTTCTCAAATTATTGCTCGAGCTGCAGTATGGAGATTTAAAAATTTTTTTGAAAAAATAATTGCATTAAAAACCAAAATACTGCTATATTTATTAAGTGCCTAAAACGGGTAACAGTTAAGGGCGATTAGCTCAGCGGTAGAGCGCCTGCCTTACAAGCAGGATGCCACTGGTTCAAATCCAGTATCGCCCATATTCAAGAGTACTCTTACTTTTAAAATCTTTTGAGTATTATTTATTCCCCACCCACAATATACAATCAAACGGAGAATAAAACAAACAAATCCTCTTGTTGTCGAATAAATTTGTTTTTATTAAAAGACTACTCATAAACAACTTTATTTAGAGCGTTTTTTCAGTCGAACCAAAGCTAATTAAAAAAGAAAATTAACTATAAGAAATACGATTAAATCCTTAATTAATTTTCTAATAGTTTTTAGCAAA
>NZ_JBZNBU010000253.1:0-14798 GCF_058530065.1 Waterburya sp.
AAAGCTGAACTGAAGCTTTCGTCCCTCAAAAAATACAATTTTGTGACTTTTTTCGCCACAAGTTTTCCTCTTCCGAATTTCAATTTTTCATTTGACTCTCTTTTTTTCCTTACTCAGACTTTTTCAGTAAGCCCTAAGTAGTAAGTAGTAAATAAAAAATATTTCCTGCTCTAGCTTACTCCAGACTCAATTCAAAAACTATAACTATGGTTTTCTAGGTTGATGAGGTTTATCATCGAATAATTATGTTTTTAATAGCATTAAAATTATCAACAATACTTACTACTTATTACTTATTACTTATTACTTATTACTTATTTTTCGTATAAGGAGATAATTCCGACCATAAATGAGGAAAAGACTGCTGCAATGCTGTTGCTGTTGCTAATTCCATATCGCGGTAATCAAAGCCAGGGGAAACCGACTCTCCCAAAAGTCCATAATCTCCTGTTTCTAATACTGCTGCTTTCCAATATCCTCCAGGTACTAATAATTGACCGACTTCTCCGCGATCAAAGTTTAGCCCCAGTTTATTTTTTTGCAATTCTCCCGACGGACTAACAGTTAAATAAGTAATAGTCGATCCTGCCTGAAAATAATGGAGGATATCCGATTTATTACGATGAAAATGGTCGATAGGGCGATCGCTAGTTAACATATAATAAATTGATGTGAGCAAGCTGCGTTCTTTTCCCACTCTATTGGTTTCCAAATTGCGATCGCAACGATAGGTTTCGCGAAAGTAGCCCCCTTCAATATGTTCGATTAAACCTAAATGTTTAATTATTTCTTCTTTGGTCATCATGATTTTAATTATTAAGACTCTGCCAAACAGTTAGATCTAGTTCATTTAAAGAACGAAGAATTAAATCGGCGATCGCAAATTTAGGATGATTCAATCGATCCGCTTCAGGAATAGCAATACACTGCATTTGTGCTGCTTTAGCTGCTAAAACTCCATTGAGAGAATCTTCCAAAGCCAGACATTCTTGAGGATTAACTTGAAGCTTATTAGCAGTGGTTAAATAAACTCCAGGATGAGGCTTGCCTAATACTTCCGATTCGGCTGAATATACTTCAGTAAATACATCTGTGAGGTTAAGTCGTTTGAGTGCTGCATGAATAATTTTCAAGGCAGAAGAAGAAGCCAGGGCAATTTTTACTTGTTGTTGGCGGACAAAAGATATGGCGTTTTCAATACCAGGTAACGCTTCTCCTTTAAATGTAATTAATTCAATTACTTTGTCTACGATTGCCTGTTCTACTTCCTCTTTTTTCAGGTTTTGCCAGGGATATTTTTGATACCAATAATCCACTACTTCGTCTATTCTCAGACCTTTAGTTTGCAGACATAATTGAGAGTTTAGTTCAATATTCACTTGTTGGAAAACAAGTATTTCTGCTTCCTGCCATAAAGGTTCGGAATCAATTAACAAACCATCAAGATCGAAAATTACTGCTTTAATCGTCATGATTAATTATTGAGTACTTAAGATGACGTTATGAAGATAGTTCTTTAAGATTGAATAGACAATTTACTACTATTGATTGCTTAATATCAAGATATTTTGAGTTTAGCACTGTATGGCATTTCTCAAATAAATCGATTAGTGTAGTTACAATCAACTCTCGAAAGTTGCGGAGTAAAATCAAATGTTGAATTACAGTATGGTGATTCAGTGGTCAAAAAAAGATGACTGCTTTGTGGTTACTTTACCCGAATGGGGCGAACTATGCCAAACTTATGGCGATACCTACGAAGAAGCATTAAGCAATGCCAAAGAAGTATTACAACAAATGGTAAATTCTTCTCTAGAAGAAGGTTCTTCTTTACCAGAAGTAGCTGTTTTTAAGGGACAATTACAAAAAGCCTAGTATCAATTCACAATTTTCTTTGCTAGTTGATTATTTATCCAACCTTACCAAAAATTCAACAAATAACTGGCAACTTGTAACTAATAACTGATAATATAAGCGTTGCCTCTTGCGGGATTAAGAGAATAAAATTATGGCATTGGTGGTTCAGAAATATGGCGGTACATCGGTTGGATCGGTCGAGCGTATCCAAGTAGTTGCCAATAGAATCAGAAAAACAGTACAACAAGGAAACAGCTTGGTAGTAGTAGTTTCGGCAATGGGTAAAACTACCGATACCTTAGTTAAGCTAGCCAACGAAATATCTAGCAATCCTTGTCGGCGCGAGATGGATATGTTGCTATCTACAGGAGAACAAGTAACTATCGCCCTGTTGAGCATGGCATTACAAGAATTGGGGCAACCTGCTATCTCTTTAACTGGCGCACAGGTAGGAATTGTCACCGAAGCAGAACATAGTCGGGCGAGAATTCTGCAAGTATGCACCGATCGCCTTTTCAGACATCTAGATCGAGGAGAAGTAGTGGTAGTTGCTGGTTTTCAAGGAGTTAGCAGTACCGAAGAACTGGAAATTACCACTCTGGGTAGGGGAGGTTCCGATACTTCTGCCGTGGCTTTAGCTGCTTCCCTCAAAGCAGATCGCTGCGAGATTTATACCGATGTTCCTGGTATTCTCACCACAGATCCTCGTCTCGTACCCGACGCTCAATTGATGTCAGAAATTACCGCCGATGAAATGCTGGAGTTGGCGAGTTTGGGCGCAAAAGTATTGCATCCCCGCGCGGTAGAAATTGCCCGTAACTACGGAATGCCTTTAGTGGTGCTATCTAGTTGGAGCGATCGCCCTGGGACTAAAGTTATTTCTCGTTTGCCCCAGCCAAGGTCTTTACAGGGGATGGAAATTGCTAAAGCCGTAGATGGGGTAGAATTAGACCGCGATCGAGCCAAAGTAGCTTTACTGCGAGTGCCAGATTTTCCTGGAGTAGCAGCTAATCTATTTGGGGAAATTGCTAATCAAAATATTGATGTGGATCTGATCATTCAATCCATCCATGAAGGAAATAGCAACGATATTGCCTTTACCGTGGTTAATAAAGTCTTAAAACAAGCTGAAGCTGTAACCTCAGCGATCGCTCCCTCCCTTCGCAGTCAAGTGGATGCCCTACAAGAAGCAGAAGTAATGGTCGAACGTAAGATTGCTCAAGTAGCTATTTCTGGGGCGGGAATGATCGGTCGTCCTGGGATTGCTGCCAAGATGTTTAAAGTGCTGGCAGATGCCAACATTAACATTCAAATGATTTCCACTTCTGAAGTTAAAGTAAGTTGCGTCATTGACGAGTCAGAATGCGATCGCGCCCTATATTTATTGTCTCAGGCTTTTGATGTGGATCTTAGTTCCCAAAAAGAAATTACTGGTAATAAATATGCGGGAGAACACCCCCCCGTTAGAGGTGTGGCTCTAGATAACGACCAAGCTAGAATTGCTATTCGTCAAGTACCAGACAAACCAGGAATGGCAGCCCAAATCTTTTCTTTACTCGCTAACAAGAATATTAGCGTCGATGCAATTATTCAATCTCAACGCTGTCATATTATTGATGGCATTCCCACCCGCGATATTGCCTTTACTGTCGCTCAAAGCGATACTGAAGCAGCCTGTAACGCTATTGGTGAATTAAATGAAAAAATTGGCTGTGGAGAAGCTTCGGGAGATACGGAGATCGCCAAATTAAGTGTAGTTGGTGCGGGAATGATCGGACATCCTGGGGTAGCAGCTAAGTTCTTTGCTGCTTTAGCTAAAGAAAAAATTAATATCCAAATGATTACTACCTCAGAAATTAAAATTAGTTGTGTAATCGATCGAGAACAAGGAGTAAGAGCTTTGAAAGCCGTGCATACTGCTTTTGATTTGGGCGGTAAAGAACAAGTAACTATTCCTACTTAATTTATTTGATTGTTCGAGTTGATAGCTGAAATAATAATTAAAACTTTAAGATTTTTGGGATTTGCCGAACTCTTGGGGAGAACTCAACTTCCATAATTAATAGTAATTTTCGTCTTTTCTCTAGATCTAGCTCCTTCTACTTCAAAGGTTACAATCTAGATGTCAACCAAATTACAATCTCTAGTAAAAATTTACTCCTTGAGGAGGATGCGATCGTCAAATCCAATTAGGTAAGAATGATACTAGTTTGTAGAATATAAATGCCGAGCAACCTATGTGAAACATCAGCCAAGGGTTAAATATTTTTCCCATTATTCTAAGGGTATGACTAATTACCAAAGCTAAATGGTCTTGCGTGGCATAATATAACTTGAATTAACAACAGAGGACTAATAAGACTAATATGAGCGATATACAAGAAAAAATCCAACAAGAACGAGAAGCAGCAAGAGAAGTTTGTAGCACCGAAGGAGCTACTTCTGGAGAATGTGCAGCAGCTTGGGACACAGTAGAAGAGCTTTCTGCTGAAGCAGCACACCAAAAGCAAAAAACTCCTGAAAAAAGTTCTTTAGAAAAATATTGTGATGACAATCCCGATGCTTTAGAGTGTCGAGTTTACGAAGACTAAAGCTATTTCGTTTGCTTGCAAAGTCTTTAAATAGACATTTTCCCGCACTCGATCGCCGATCGAGGCGGGTTTTTCATCATAATTACAGTTTATTAAGATTAAACAAAACAATAACTTTTGATTATTAGACTGAAAGAAGAGAGTTTTTTTTCTTTTTGGTTAAAATTATGGAGATAAAAAAAGAAACTGTTTATACACGTTTATACAATTGTGTCGATGGATAACAATCTTGTAGGAAAAACTATTCAGGGACGTTATTACGTCGTCGAACAGCTAGGACGGGGTGGTGTGGGGGTTACGTTTTTAGCTCAAGATCAACAGTGTTTTGATAGTAAATGTGTTGTTAAGCAATTAAAACCCAAATCTGCTAGCGATAAAACTCTGGAAATAGCCAGACGCTTATTTAATCGGGAGGCAGAGATTATGAATCGCTTGGGAGATTGCGATCGCATTCCTCGATTGTTAGCCTATTTTGAAGACCAAAACGAATTCTTTTTAGTTCAAGAGTTAATTGAAGGACACGACTTAAGTAACGAAATAATACCAGGGCAGCCTTGGTCGGAAGAAGAGACGATTGGTTTGCTCAAAGATATTCTAGAGGTCTTATCTGTAGTCCAACAAAACAGCGTCATTCATCGAGATCTAAAGCCTTCTAATTTGATGCGTCGCGATCGCGATCAAAAGATCGTGATGATTGATTTTGGTTCGGTTAAACAAGTAAGTACCCAAATCATTGATGCCGCAGGACAAGTAAAACAGACCGTTGCGGTAGGAACAAAATCTTATATGCCTATGGAACAAATGATGGGTCGTCCTGGGTTTTATAGCGATATTTATGCGGTAGGAGTGATCGCCATCCAAGCATTAACGGGAGTGCATCCCAAAACTTATACTATCAGTCAAAGCGGTGAATTAATGTGGCGCAACTTATTAGAAAACCCCCACAAATATCGACCCCAGTTTTTAGACATCCTCGATAAAATGGTGCGCTATCGCCATCAAGAGAGATATAGTTCGGCGGGAATGGTTTTAGCCGATCTAGAACAATTGGATGATCGCACGGTTTTAGTTCCAAAACACAATCCCGACCCAAATATCTCCGAGCCTAATAAAACTAAAATTATTAACCAACCGAATTCTTCAAATAACTCAAAAGGAATTGCTTCAGTCAACCCCAACCCCACAGTAATACTCAAAAATCAATCTCCACAATCTAATCATAAAACTAGTTCGGAATCTGCTGGAGGGAAACAAGCGGGAGCAAATACCGCTAAAAAATTCCCAGTAAAAATGCTGGCTGCGATCGCAACTTCTGCGGCTTTAATCCTAGGCGGAGTAGGCTTTTGGGTATCTTCTAACCGAGGTAATAACGATCCAGAGCTAGCTTTATCTTTGTATGAAAATAATGAATATGGCTTTAAAGTCAATTATCCCGAATTGTGGTCTCAACAAAAGCGAGACGATCTTTTTGCCACTGGGGTAGTATTTTTCTCGCCCAAAGAAGATGACTCAGACAATTTTGACGAGCGTGTTAGCGTGTTAGTTGAAAATTTATCGGAAGGTGCTTCTTTGGATGAATATACAACCGAATCCATCGATGAGATCAAACGTCTATCAGATCCTTATGTTAGAGAACCAGTAGAGATCGAACTGGGAAATAGTGAAGGGAGAAGAGTAGTCTATACGGGAGAAGAAAACGGCAGTACGGTACAAAGGATGCAAACTTGGTCGGTAAAAGATGGCAAGGCATATATTATTACCTATACGGCTCTAATCAACACCTACAATAAGTATTTGCCCGCCGTCGAAGAGATGATTGAATCTTTTGAAACTGTCGATAACTAGAAACTACAAACTAAGAACTAAAAACTACTTTTTACTTCTTAATTTTTTTATCCTTAACTTAGGTTAACTACAAAAGCTGATAAGATGTGACTTCTAAAACTTTACCTACCATTGCCATAGTCATTACATCTTCGCGAATTTTACCTTCTATCTCTACTTTAATTCCTTTTCGCTCCAACTCGGTCGGATAGTCTTTCAACTCGTAAGTAGTGCCATCATCGGTCACTAGAGTCCAAACACCAAAACCAAAGTCTTTTTTATCTATTGCGCCTTGTACTTTCATATTTGCTACAGTTTAAAATATAACTAAATAAAAATATAAACCGAAATTAGAGGCGATTTTGGTTTTGTCTGTCTTGAATTACTTGAACGATTAAATCGCTAAAAATAGGATCGTTGATTCTTTTAGCAGCTTCAATTAAAAGGTCTGATTCTGGTTGAGGATCGTCTAAGGTTTTGCGGGGTACTGCCACTAATAATGATAAATGGGAGATTAGACGGTCTAATTCATCGATGATGCGCGATCGCTTGGCATACAATAACTTTGCAGTACGACGTATGGAACGTTCTCTCTCTAGCTGTGCTAGTAATATATCTCTCTTGGGTGATTCGTCCATTGTGTGATTCCCGAAGTATGTATTATTTTTAGCTAGAGAATCTTCCCTTATGCTCAAGAATAGCTGCGGTAATAAAAAGACTCACTATTAGCATTAAAGCTAATTAAAATTAGAATGAAAACCTTTGTATAAGTTTGACTGCACGAACTTAACAGTTCTCTAATAGTTGTTAAATATCGCAAACAAAGATAGCAACATTAATTACTAATATAAAAAACAAAAAGAACAATCTGCTTTTGATTTGGTAATTAAGCTACAATTTTTAGGAAAACTTTATTATCTATTCAAGTTTAAATTTAATATCCCTAGATATATGTTTTTAACTGAGTTGACCCCCGCATTGCAAAAACTAATTCAGCAGCCTGTCGCTTTTGCTGGTGGTTTTGTGTCTGGAATTTTGCAATTAAAATTAAACGAAGAGCCTTTATCAAAATGGCTTGAAGAACAAGGATACAATACCTCTGACAATAGTAATTATAGTTCTGCGACTTCTAACAATAGCAGCAAACCTCAATCAATCGACATAGATTAAATTTAAGGCTAGCGCGATCGCGCTAGCTTATATCGGAAGATTTTTTAGTACAATTGCTTCAAATTAAATTTCAGAAAAATTGGTCTTGAATGCTTTACTTATAACTATTTACGGGCAATTAGGAGATTAAACGAGAAAACTAGCTCAATTTACCGCAAATAATCTTTATAATCCTTTAAAAAGCAATAATATAATCTATTAATATTAATAATTTAGCTGAGAACCCCGATTATACTGTGAGAGAATATTCCAGACTGTTAAAAGTTGCTTTAACAAATAGATCCACATTTAAAAGTGTTTGGTACTATTAGCAAAAGTATAGTCATCATAGTCATAACAGCACACTAATATTCATTTAAACCATAAGGGAGCATAAAATATGGAAGCCAATACTCCAGAAGTAACCGAAACTCAAGCAACCACAACAGGTTTGAGTAGCGAGTCTCCAGGCACTATCGCTGCAACCAAATCTGCACCTTCCGATACTCAAGTTCAAGAGTATTTGAATATTGGTACAAGTTTTTTGAGTCAAATTTTTGACTATATCAAAGAGTTTGTAGACGAAAACCAAAAGTTGTTAGTTAACTTGTTGCTCATTTTCTTGGGCATTGTTGCAGTCAAAGTTACTTTGGCTATTGTGGCAGCTATCAACGATATCCCTCTATTAGCACCAATGTTCGAGCTAGTTGGCTTAGGCTATACTGGCTGGTTTGTGTATCGTTATTTGTTAACTAAATCTTCTCGTCAAGAATTAGTACAAGAATTTGAATCTCTCAAAACTCAAGTCGTAGGCAAAGAATAATCAATTTCTTTGTTCGAGTAAATTTTTATTGTCAGTTAAGTTATTAAACCGAATCTAAGAATCTTCAGAAATTGGGTTTTCTGGAGGTTCTTATTTTTTTTCCAAAAGTCTCAGTTGGTGGTTAATTCTGCTTTGAACTGCTTGCAAATCTTTAATAGTTTTAAATTCTGCCGAATAAAAACAAGCTTGAATTTTTCTCAAGGTTTTTTCTAGCTGTCTTGCCAGATATAAAGCCTGTTCGCTAACTTTATCCATCTGTTGTTGTTCGTAGACGGCTAAATTGTGCCCTCTAAAAATTTTAACTAGTAGGACTTGTTCCCTATCTTCCTCGGAAAAGGCTAACCTCAGCAAAATTCTTTCTTCTTGATAAAATCTTTCCAGAACTACTTTTTTAGGATGATTGGAAAGATCGAGAGGTATTTTTGCCATCCGTTTGATTTCATCAATCAAAGAACAAAAAATAGGCAATGGTATTTCTTCTAAAGAAGATTGAAGAGATTTATTTTGTCTGGTAACAACAGTACCAAAATCGCTATGACGAGTCAGCTGAATTTCTTCAGTATTGTGCTGAAAAGATGCTTCTAATAACTTTTGCCAAGATAAATTGAAATTTAATTCAGCTAGGAAATCTACTTTTTCTGGTCGAGCTTGGGGTTTCATTTGCTGGGAGACTTCAGCAATCAAATCGGAGATTTGGGCTTCAGCTAGAGCAATTTCTGATTCGTCGGCAAGATTTTCTTGAGCTAAAAGTTCTGCGGGATTTCCACCAATAATGGTTTGTTTGTCATCTAACCTATTGGATTGATTGGATTGATTGGATTGAGCTTGGTTCAAAAACTCTGGCGGAATCTCATATAGAGTTGCTGTTTTGTCGGCAATTCCTTTGGGGGTTTGAGAATCTTGTTTGGGGGTAAGTTCGATATCTTTGAGAAAATCTAAGTCTGCGGGTAAACCATCTAAACTCGAAGAGATATTTGAATTTTGAGATGAGGATTGACTGGTTTCTGGTTGAGAAATCAGAGTTGGTGCAGAATCGATCGCTCGGCGAGGTGGATTTCGATCTGGGCGAAAAGCTTCGTCGATTACGGTGGCATCAATAACAGTTCTATTTCGATCGCTATCTCGATCTCGATTCTGCTTTTCAGACTGTGGGGAATTTTGGGGATAGCTAGCCAAAATTATTTGTAGAGTTTGGTCGTCAATTAGCTTGAGATTGAGATTGTATTTAAAAACCTTGGCAATAGAAGTAATAAACTTCAATGATTCTTCATTTTTAGGATCGATCGCTCCCACCTCCAAATTACTTCCATTTAAACTTAAAGGAAGAACTCGATAATGCCGACAAGAATCAGCAGGAAAAATTCGCTCGATTAGCTCGAAAATCTCTTTACTGTTAGCAAGACAATCAGCAAACATTGCTACGGTCATATCTTGGTTTGTGGAAAAGCTCTGATTAAACTGAGACATTGTGCCTATTATAAAAAATAAATATAAATAATCGCGATCGAGTCAGTAAGGGGAATATTCTTAATTTACCCAAATTAGACTCAAAGATTAGCAAAAAGCTGGATATTTGACTTTATATTCCTCCACTTCGTTACTGGTTCATCAAAAAAACCTTACTTTACTAGGGATTCGTTACAATCTATCTGTCGCTCGTAACCAAGGCTGGCAGCAATGAGATCCTTACCGACAGTTAATTCATCTTCGGGGTTAATTCGCAATCTTCGCATTTTTCATTCTATTTTGCGTCCTTTAGATTTCATCGAAAAACGTACTAAAAGGTATGGCGATTTTTATCAAATCGTGTTTAAAAACGCTCCACCAACTTTGATGACATCAAATCCTCAAGCAATTGAAGAGATTTTTACTACTTCTAGCGATCGCTTGGAAGTGGGGAAAGGAAATCAAATTTTGAAATTTTTGGTGGGAGATAATTCGCTACTGTTATTGGATGGCAAAGTTCATAAAAATCGCCGACGTTTATTAATACCTCCCTTTCACGGGGAATCTTTAGCACAATGCAGTCAGCAAATTGTGAAAATTACCGACAAAGTAATAGATTCTTGGCAACCAAACCAATCTTTCAAAGTCCGAGAGGTCATGCAAGAAATAACCATGCGAGTAATTTTAACCGTAGTATTTGGCATTGATTCTGGGGAAAGATACGAACGTCTGCGGGAATTGTTGACCAAGCTATTGGATTTATTTAATACTCCTTTAAGTTCTAGTTTTCTATTTTTTCCCTGGCTGCAAAAAGACTGGGGCAAGTATAGTCCTTGGGGTCGTTTTTTACGTTTAAAAGCAGAGATTAGAACTTTGATTTATGCCGAAATTCAAGAAAGGAGAGAATTATTAAAATCGGGTAGATCGGCAGAAGGAGATATTTTAAGTTTGTTATTAGTTGCCCAAGACGAAAATGGGGAAGGAATGACAAATGAAGAATTACACGACGAATTAATAACTCTCTTATTTGCTGGACATGAAACCACTGCTTCGGCTTTAACTTGGTTATTTTATTGGATTCATTATCTACCAGAAGTTAAAGATAAGTTACTCGTGGAATTAGATTCCGTAGGCGATCTTGCCGATTATAAGGCGATAAATAGTTTACCTTTTTTAAATGCCACAATTTTAGAAACCCTGAGAATTTATCCGATCGCTTTGGGAGCTTTTGTTCGTACTTTGACTCAACCAATGTCGATTATGGATTGTGATTTTCAAGCTAATACGGCTTTAATGATTTCTATTTATTCTCTCCATCATCGCGAAGATTTGTATCCCAATTCTAAAGAATTTAATCCTCAGAGATTTTTAGCTAAAACTTATTCTAATTATGAATATATTCCCTTTGGGGGTGGCAATCGCCGTTGCATTGGTTCGGCTTTAGCATTACTAGAAATGAAATTAGTGACAGCCACAATTTTAGCCAAATTCCAATTAAATTTAACTAACAATCGTCCTCTCGTACCTATCAGACGGGGTTTAACTCTTTCTCCTCCCTCTTCTTTTAAAATGCGAGTTAAAAAACAACTAACAACTAAATAATGAAAATAGTTAGTCTTTTATTTAAAAAATCTCGCAAAAACATCATTTTAGCAGCACTATCAAGTTTAATTAGTGGTGCTTGTAGTGCGGGAATTCTGGCTACCATTAATTATGCGATCGCCAATCTGCCAGATTTACCATCTTGGTTGCCTGGATTATTTATTGGTTTGTGTTTGGTGTTATTAGTATTTAAGTTTATTAGCTGGGTGCTCACTACTCGTTTATCTCAAGAGATAATTTATGAGTTGCGTTTGACCATAACACAGCAAATTTTAAGTTGTCCCTTGCAACATTTAGAAACTATTGGCGCGCCCAAGTTATTGGCAACTTTGACGGGAGATATTAATACGATCGCTAATTCTTCCCTTCAGTTGTCTTTAACTATTGTTAATATTGCGGTTTTGACGGGAGTTTTTATTTATCTTTGCTGGCTATCTCCCTGGTTATTTTCAATGGTATTTGGCAGTATTACTGTAGGGTTTTTAATCTATAATTTTATTCAACAATTAGGTCTCAAAGATTTTTACAAAAATCGTCAAATACAAGATATTTTATTCGGACATTTTGCTTCGGTTACAGAAGGAACAAAAGAATTAAAATTACATCGTCCTCGTCGCCTGGCTTTTTTAAAAGAAGACCTAGAAACTACTGCTGCCAAGTCCAAGTTTTATTGGGTGCGAGCAATCTATATTATTGCTTTTGGAGCTTCATTAGGCACTATCTTATTTTTTGTCCCCATTGGTTTGATTTTATTCGTCTTTCCTCGTATTAGTGATGTTCCTCCTGAGACTATTTCTAGCTATGCCCTAGCGGTTTTATATATAATTAACCCCATTAGCGATATTGCTTCTTCTTTACCTCAACTAGCTCAAGCCAATATTTCTTTAGATAAAATCGAATCTTTAGGTTTATCTCTTACCGAAAAAATTACCGAGCCAGATTTTCCCACAGGCAGCAGTTTTGATCGCCATTGGACTAGTTTAGAATTAGCCAATATTCATCATACCTACTATAGTGATTCCGAAGAACATCAATTTAGTTTAAATAATATCAATCTACAATTTGAGCCTGGAGAAATAGTTTTTATTGTCGGCAGCAATGGTAGCGGTAAATCTACTCTGCTGAAAATAATTACGGGTTTATATATCCCCGATGGGGGAGAAATTATCTTCAATAAAATCCCCATAACCGATCGCAACCGCGAATGGTATCGCCAACAATTTTCTGTGGTTTTTTACGACTTTTATTTATTCGAGCGTTTAATAGGTATCGAACCCAGTCGCGAGCGGGAAATTCAAGATTATTTAAAATTACTACAAATCGATAACAAAGTTACAATTAACGACGGCAAATTATCCACTACTAATTTATCCCAAGGTCAGCGTAAAAGATTGGCTTTACTAACAGCTTATCTTGAAGATCGTCCGATTTATGTCTTCGATGAATGGGCATCAGATCAAGATCCAGTTTTTAAAGAGATCTTCTACAACAAATTATTACCAGATCTACAAAGTCGGGGCAAAACTATTATTGCCGTCACCCACGACGATCGCTATTACAGTCAATGCCAAAGCGATCGCACTCGTTTAATTAAATTAGATTATGGTTCGATTAGTAGTTAGTTGTTAGTGATTAGTTATTAATTAAGTAGGTAAACACAGGAATTCACAAGATATTATTTTTGTGTCCACAGATTGTACCCACTACCTACTACCCATTACTACTTATCGTTATGCTAATATCGTGACAAATCGAGCAAAAATTCTCTGATGCTAGTTACTAACGATGCGCCACAGATTAGTAAAATTACCACCAATCATTTATTAGCAGTATTTGCTGAATTTTTAGATATCGATGTTAGTGCGGGGGATGCTTCTGAAGATACGATTAAAACCTATACCCGACAGCTACATCAATTTTTACAATGGTGTGATCGCCGTCGTTTAAATCCCGTTTATTTAACCAAAAACGATCTCAAAAAATATCGTCGTTGGGCGATCGAACAAAAAAAATACAAGCCAGCAACGATCGCTTTAAAACTAGCTGTAGTACGTCGTTTTTATCAAGCTGCGGTAGAAAAAGGACTGATTGCCATTAATCCTGCTGCGGGAGTCAAACCCCCCAGAGAAAAATTAGATCCTGCGGAAAAAATTACTTATTTAGAACAAACAGAAGTCGAAACTTTTTTAGCAGCCATTCCCGACGATGGTACTTTAAAATCCGCCAGAGATCGAGCGATGCTTTCCATCATGGCTTTAGAAGGTACTAGAACCGTAGAATTACACCGTGCGGATATTGCTAGTTTGGTCAGACAGGGACAAAACTTAGGCATCAGAGTAGAAGGAAAAAGAAGCATTCGAGTTGTACCTCTAACTCCAGATATTGCCCATCTGTTAGTCGATTATCTCCACCTGCGAGAAGTACAAGGAGAAGTCCTCAAACCCACTAGACCTTTGTTCGTCGTCACGGGAAATAATGCTAGGGGAAAAAGAATCTCTCGTCGCGGTATTCGTTCCATTGTCGATAAATATCTCGATCGCACTTCCCTCAAACACATTCCTGGTAGAACTATTTCCGCCCATAGTCTGAGACACACTGCTGGTACTTTGGCTTTGCGCTCGGGGGCAGATCTGCGCCAAGTACAAGATTTACTGGGACATAAAGATCCCCGCACTACTTCTATCTACGCTCATATTGGCGATCGCTGGGAAAATAATCCCGCCCTCAAACTTAATATTAATATCCCTTCTGTCTAAAGTATTGTTTCAAGATTTTGATACCTATGTTGCTAATGTCAGATGGGTCTTGCTGTTAGGAGTACCTTTAGTGGTGCTAGTGGTGGCAGGTGCTAGCTGGTGGCTGTCGGGGTTATATGAAATACGCTATTGTCTGCTACAAATGTTTGATTTGGAGACTTGGGGAAGATGTATCGGATTACCCGAAGGTTCTCCCTGTCTCCCGCGCACCCAGTCACCCAAAACAGTCAAATGTAAAAAGTCTACCCTTGTAAGGTCTCCCCGTCTCCCAAATGTGTAACTAATTCTGCTTAGATACTTATTTATCGCTACTATCGCTCAAAACTTTTGTATTGTCTTCCAACATTTTGACTTCCTCAATCAAAGTCGCAGTTTGCTCTAATACATCAGGGCTAGTAGATTCTCCTTGGCGAAACATACCAATAATGCCTCCCTCGTAATTAGATGCGATCGCCAAAAAAGCCCCAACCAAAATATAAATCGGTAAGGGCAAAATAAATTGCTTCAGCCAAATACCAAACTCAGCCAAAACAAATAAAATTCCTACTCCTACTAACCAAGCTTTAAGCATCACTCACTCCTTACTACCTATTACCTATTACCTATTACCTATTACCCAACGGTGACAAGTTAAGAAACTTACCTATTAGTCAACTACTATATATGGTGCTTAATTTATTTTTAAACCCTATATGTAGTTTGAGTTAAATCTAGAATTGCCCTCGCGCTCCTGCAATAATTCAAGGTCAT
>NZ_JBZNBU010000254.1:0-29446 GCF_058530065.1 Waterburya sp.
AAATAGAAACCATGCGAACAAATACACTGTTTTAGTTTCCTAGAGCCTAAAGCCTAAAGCCTAAAGCCTAAAGCCTCGAAACGACAAAGGGCTTGCCCGCATGTACTTTGAATCGTAAGGAAATTAATTAGAACGACTATATGCCATAGGATCGAAGCGATCGCTACCAAAAATTGCTAGATCTGGTTGTTGCTTCATCAAAGTGTCGAACTCAAATTAATACTTTCACAACTAAGAGATGGAGATAAATCAGAATGTGGTAGTTATTTGAAATCAAAGTATTGCAGATCGAGTCTTCATTTTTTCCCTAAAAAGCCTAAAAAGTTTCTACTAACTACATTCTGCTGAAGTGCTTCAAAAAATATTTTCTTCTCTCAATATTTAAGTTGACAAATTTTGCATATTTTAAACTTATCTATACAGTTATTTTAAAGCAAGGCAAAAATTAATTAATTTAGCGATCTAAATAGAAGCTTCTTGTCTATTTTTTAAGAACATAATACTTTTCTAAAGTAGCAAAAAACTTCTTCGTGACTCGCTTATTGTATAGATAGATGACATAATGTGAGCGTCAAATATAGATATTATTAGCTAGCTTACTATTTAACTGCTGAATTACTCATAAATAATGTTGTCAAATAGCGATAGCTGCAAGAAAATAGCGATCGCCCGTAAAAATATCTACTTTCAGCTTCGCTTTTAATATTGGAGGCAACGGAACGCAGTTTTACTAGCTAATATTTTCCCAAACTCAAACAGTTGTAGGGTTTTGGCATATAACAAGCAAAATACAGGAGCAAGACAGTGAAGGATGCTAACATCAAATTCGCCAATATTACTACCATCGATGAACTAGAGAAGCAGGCAATTCATACCTCTAGCTTGATTCAACCTCATGGCATAGTGTTGGTGCTTCAAGAACCAGAATTTGAGATCGTCCAAGCTTCAACAAATTGCCATTATGCTTTTGGGGTACGCGCCCAGGAAATAATTGGTAAAACTTTAGAAGAGCTTTTTGACCCTTTTCAGTTCGATCTAATTCAAAAAGGTATCAATCAAAATGATTTAGATTTTATCAACCCAACTAAAATGTGGGTCAGAAAAAATGGTGACGAATATGCAGTTTTTGATGGAGTCTTTCACCGCGATCGCGATGGAATTTTAATTCTGGAATTAGAACCTGCCGAGTCTCAAGAAAATATTCCATTTTTAAGTTTTTATCACCTAGCTAGGGCATCTATTGAGCGATTAGAAGCGACTGCTAGTCTGAAAGATTTTTGTCAAATTATCGTGCGAGAGGTACGGAAAGTAACAGGGTTCGATCGCGTGATGCTCTATCGCTTTGATGATGACAATCACGGGGCGGTAATTGCCGAAGAAAAGTTACCCCATCTAGAATCCTATCTCGATCTACATTTTCCCGCCTCCGATATTCCCAAGCCAGCTAGAAAGTTATTTAGTTCCAACTGGATTCGCCTGATTCCCGATGCTTACGCCGAACCAGTAGAACTGTATCCTGCCAAACATCCGCGCACCAATCGTCCTATAGATTTAACTCTTTCGATCCTGAGAAGTCCTTACTCCTGCCATTTAGAATATTTGCATAACATGGGTGTTGGGGCTTCTCTAACTATTTCTCTGATTGAAAATGGCAAACTGTGGGGGTTAATTGCCTGCCATCATATGACTCCCAAATACGTTCCCTACGAACTGCGTAAAACCTGCGAATTTTTAGGACGGGTAATTTTTGCAGAAATTGCTAACCGACAAGAAAGCGAAGACTACGATTATCGTCTAAAGCTGAGTCAATTGCGATCGCAGTTAATCGATAACATCACTCAAGGGGAAAACTTCGTAGCAGGACTAGTTAAAGAAGAGTCTGATTTTCTGGATCTAACGGCTGCTACGGGGGCAGCAGTTTGCGTTAACGGCAACTGGACTTTAGTAGGGGAAACTCCTGAAGAAGAAGAGTTAAACTTTTTGGTGCAGTGGTTGTATAAAAACATTAAGGAAGAAGTCTTTACCACTAGTTCCCTGGCAGAAATTTATCCCGAAGGGGAAGCATACAAAAATGTTGCCAGTGGATTAGTGGCAATGGCAATTTCTCGTCGCAACTATGTCCTTTGGTTTAGACCTGAAGTAATTCAAACCGTAAATTGGGGTGGCGATCCCAACCATGCCTATCAAATAATCAGTGAAGAGGGAACACAGCGTCTGTCTCCGCGCAAATCTTTTGAATTATGGAAAGAAGAAGTGCGTCTGACCTCTTTGCCCTGGCAAGCTGCGGAAATTGACAACGTGCGAGAATTAAGACGGGCGATCGTTAATGTCGTACTTCGTCAGGCGGAAGAATTAGCCTTACTCGCCCAGGATCTAGAACGTTCCAATGCAGAGTTAAAACGCTTTGCCTACGTTGCTTCTCACGATCTACAAGAACCTCTCAATCACGTTTCTAATTACGTTCAGCTATTAGAAATGCGTTATAGCGATCGCCTGGATGAAGATGCCAAAGACTTTATCAACTTTGCAGTCGGTGGAGTTAGCCTGATGCAAACTTTAATTGATGACGTTTTAGTCTATTCCAAAGTAGACACCCAGGGTAGCGAATTTACGATTACCGATGTGAGAATATCTTTAGATCGAGCTTTAACTAACCTCCGCAGACGTATCGACCAAACCCAGGCACAAATTAAAATTCTCAATTCTCTACCTATATTGCGGGCAGATAGCACTCAATTAATGCAGCTATTTCAAAACCTGATCCTCAACGCCCTCAAATTCCGTAGCAGCGAACCTCCCCAAATTGAGATTGGCGCAGAACGGCAAGAAGATGAATGGTTGTTCTGGGTAAAAGATAACGGCATCGGTATCGATCCCCAATTTAACGAGCGCATCTTTGTCATTTTCCAACGTCTTCACACTCGCGATGAATATCCTGGTACTGGTATGGGATTGGCAATCTGTAAAAAAATAGCCGAATGCCATCGCGGAAAAATCTGGGTCGAGTCAGAATTAAACCAAGGAGCGACTTTTTACTTTACGATCCCCGTAGGAGGAAGCGAACGTGACTCTAGAAATGGAAGAAAAGCCAAAAACTATTCTGTTGGTGGAGGACAATCAAGCTGATATTCGGCTGATTCGCGAGGCATTAAAAAATAGCGAGATTACTTACACAATGGAAACCGTGAGGGATGGTGTAGCAGCTATGGCATATTTGTACCAAGAAGGCGAATATGACTCCGTTTCCCGTCCCGATTTAATTATTTTGGACTTGAATTTACCCAAAAAAGATGGTCGTGAAGTGTTAGCAGAAATCAAAACCAGTAATATATTAAAGCGGATTCCTGTCATAGTTCTGACTACCTCGAAAAATGAAGATGACATTTTCCAAAGCTACGAACTCAACGCTAATTGCTTTATTACTAAATCTCGCAACCTCAGCCAACTGTTTACCATTGTCAGACGTATTGAAGAGTTTTGGCTCTCCACTGTAACCCTGCCACCACAGTAAAGCTCGAACATTATCAACAGAGCGACAAAATTATGTCTAGTAGTCCAATTGAGCAATCGCCTTCTCCAACAACTAAATTTCGTGAGATTTCAATTTTGCTGGTCGAAGACGACCTTGCTGAAGCCAGGTTATTAGAAGAAATTTTTAAAAGTTTTAATTTGCAACGCTTTGTGTTAACTCATGTGAGGCGATTGCAAACTGCAGTCAACCGTTTGCAAGCCAACACATTTGACCTAATCTTGCTAGATTTAACTCTACCAGACAGTCGGGGATTAACTTCAATAGAGTTGTTGGTTAACAACTTTCCTCACCTACCGATCGTAGTTTTAACCAATACTAACGACGATCGCTTGGCAATTGAAGCCGTCAGACAAGGAGCGCAGGATTATTTAGTCAAACGGGAGATTAATATCGATGTTTTAGTGCGATCGATTCATTATGCGATCGAACGGCAGAAAGCTGCGGATATTCTACGAGAAACAAATGAAAATCTCACCGTTCAAATTCAAGAAAAAACTCAGGAGTTGATGAAGGCAAAAGAAATTAACCATTTCCAGTCAGAATTAGTTTCGATGTTTTCTCACGATTTCCGCAATCCTCTGACTACGGTATTGTCCTGTACCGAGTTGCTCCATAATAAAAACGATTTTCTCAGCGAGGAAAAAAAAGTTTATTTGTTTCAGATGTTACGCAATGCGAGTAAAAACATGGTGCAGCTTTTGGATGAAGTACTATTAGTAGGGCGAACCGAAGCAGATACGTTTGAATGTCATTTAACCGAGTTAGATCTAGAATTATTCTGTTTGGAACTAGTAGAACAACTTCAATTTAACGCCAACAAAAGAAACATTAAAGTTGTCTTTGAAGCCCAAGGGCAAATTAAGCGAGCTAGCTGGGATGAAAGTTTATTGCGACACATTTTGGGCAACATATTAGCAAACGCGATCAAATATTCTCCCGATGACGGTAAAGTTTTATTTAAACTAATACCCAAAGAAGATCGCATTTTATTTACGGCTCAAGATTGGGGGATTGGCATTCCTCAAGCAGATAAAGAGCGACTGTTCGAGCCGTTTCATCGCGCCAGTAACGTAGGCAGAATTCCTGGTACGGGCTTGGGTCTGGCGATCGTTAAAAGCTGCGTTGAGGCTCATCGAGGAAGTATAAAGGTTGAAAGTCAAGTAGATTCAGGTACGACTGTCACTGTAAGTTTGCCGTTTTTGTCAAACAATTGAGTCGGTTGTAGAACTCATTGTAAAACTCAATTTAAAAACACAATTGCCAACACCCCTCACAAGTTCTTCAACCCAATAAGATAATCTCTAAATATATTGAGATATAGGAGATTATCTATGGTTATAAAAATTAGTTTTCCTTGGATCTTATATTTTAAACAGTTGTTTGCTGTCAATACCTACGTTAGATTTATCAATCCTTTCAACTTTTGGCACAGACACAAAATCAAACATCTAGAAAAGTGTTCGGAGCTAGATTTAATCGAACATCTGGAACGATGCTATCAAAAAAAGTGTCCGCAGGCGAAAACCAGAAACTGTAAAGTCGAAACAAAGCAAAAAATTTATCTAGCCAAGCTCAACTCTCCAGAACCTATACCCTGTAGGCAATTGTTTGTTGTTTGGTCCAGGGAAAATTTGAAGTATCGAGGTATCGAATACAGTAAACCGAAAATAATCGGAATTTACTTCGATCGCATTGCTCTAGATTCCCACTCAAGCCAGATAGACTATCCTTTGACTCCTGACTTCTGACTCCCCATTCAATTTTCCTCACAAATTCCTCAAAAAATAAGCGTAGTTTAAAAATAGACCAGAAAAACTAGTTTTGTTTTTATTCAATCAACAGGAGGTAATAATGAATGAATCAGAGCATACTTGGTGTCCTGCAATCGAGTTCAACGAGACTGAAAAAGATCTCATCTTGAAAGCAGAGCTACCTGGAGTAGAGATCAGACACTTAAACATTAACGCCGAACCAAAGTCAATTGCAATTTCTGGAAACCATCCCACCATAAATTAATCAAAGAAAAAGAATTAATTCCTTCGCAACTTCACTATGGCGAACTTAACTGCAATATAGATTTACCCACAAAAATTAAAGTCGATCGCATTCGCGCCGAGCTTGTTAGTGGTGTTTTAACTGTAACCATGCCCAAAGCGGAAGTAGCAACTACTAATATCAAATAGTTTTAGCTGGAGTTGCTGCAATTAAAGCTAAGAGGTAAAACAAGATGAAAGTACACAACAGATCGTCTAATTCCATACCGATAATTGTTGGCTTATCTCTGTTATTAATTGGAGTAACTCAAATTACGGCTTTGTGGGCGTTGGCTAGAATCGTTGCTCCCAGCTTGCTCAAAACACCTGTTTTGGAAAAGGTTCAGCCAGCTAAGTTGAATCCTCAAATCTATCAATTAGAAGTAGTTGATAATCGTATTCGACTAATACCCAAGACCGTACATACTACTGCGACTTCTCCTCGGCTTGTCTTAAAACAAGTGGTAGATGAACTGTTTACTCAGTCTTCTATTTTAGACCCCACCACGACAATTCCCCAGGGAACGCGGTTGCTAGATCTACAAGTCAATGATAAAGGTATATTTTTGAACCTATCGGGTGAATTTGCTCTAGGAGGGGGAAGTAGTTCGACAATCTACAGAGTAGGGCAGGTGCTTTATACAGCAACCAGCATCGATCCTCAAGCATCTGTATTTTTATCAGTTGAAGGAAAACCTCTGAACGAAGACTATCCTTTGGGCGGAGAAGGATTGCTGTTAGACTATCCCCTTACCAGACAACAATTTAATCGAGATTTTTTATTACAAGAATAATTAGGAGGTAATTTATATGAAAATTTTTACTTGGATCAAAGATACAGTTGAATCAGTTTGGAACGGAGTCGCTAATCTATTCAAACCAACCAATGATGATTACCCATCTACAGGAGTGCAGCCTTACAGTGGCGATCCTAACAAAGATAACGAACAGTATTACTAATTTCTTCTAGATAGAGTGTTGGATAACTCCCAAGGGCAAGCCAGTAGTAATATAACCGCTGGCTTTTTTTTTATCTTTAGTTGTTAGTTGTTAGTTGTTAGTTGTTAGTTGTTAGTTGTTAGTTGTTAGTTGCTATGGTTAATCAAGGCAGTGTTATTTCTATTCGTGGTAGTGTAGTTGATGTCTGCTTTCCAAAATGTTTGCCCGAACCAAAATACTTATTAAAAGCGGGCGATAATGGCAGAGTAGCCTTAGAAGTCATGACTTATCTCAGTTCGGAAATAGTCAGGACGATCGCCCTAACTCCCACTCAAGGACTAGCTAGAGGTTCGCAAGTTATCGATACTGGTCATCCTTTGCAAGTACCTGTAGGGAAAGCTAATTTAGGCAGGATGTTTAATGTTTTTGGCGAACCAATTGATGGTTTAGAATCTTTATCCGATTCACCTAGGCGATCGCTCCACGCCGATCCGATTCCTTTAAGCGATCGCGCTACTACAACGGATATTTTTCTCACGGGAATTAAAGCGATTGACGTTCTCGCACCTTTGGAAAAAGGGGGAAAGGCTGGTTTATTTGGCGGTGCGGGGGTGGGTAAAACGGTCTTAATTACAGAGTTAATCCATAATGTCGTCAGTCGCTACAAGGGTGTGAGTATCTTTTGTGGTATCGGCGAGCGATCGCGGGAAGCAGAAGAACTGTATCGGGAGATGAAAGAGGCAGGAGTGTTAAACAACACCGTGATGGTATTTGGGCAGATGAACGAATCTCCTGGAGTACGCTTTCGGGTGGGACACGCAGCCTTAACCATGGCGGAATATTTTCGCGACGATCTCCACAAGGATGTTTTGCTGACCATCGACAATATCTTTCGCTTTATTCAAGCAGGTTCGGAAGTTTCGGGCTTAATGGGACAATTGCCCTCCAGGGTAGGTTATCAGCCAACTTTAGCCAGCGAATTAGCGGAACTAGAAGAACGGATTTGCAATACAGCATCGGGTTCGATTACTTCGATTCAAGCAGTATATGTTCCTGCCGATGATATGACCGATCCTGCTGCGGTACATACCTTTGCTCATCTTTCTGCTTCTATTGTTTTATCCCGCAAACGAGTCAGTGAAGGACTCTATCCCGCGATCGATCCCCTCCAGTCGGATTCCAAAATGCTGACTCCGCAAATTGTGGGCGATCGCCATTATCGTATTGCTCAAGCTGTTCGCCAAACCCTAGCTAACTATGAAGAACTAAAAGACATTATTGCCATGTTGGGATTAGAAGAACTGGCACAAAGCGAACGCAACATCGTCTACCGCGCCCGCAGATTAGAAAGATTTCTCACTCAGCCCTTTTTTACCACCGAACAGTTTACGGGGTTGTCAGGGAAAATGGTAAGGCTTGAAGATGCTTTATCGGGATGCGATCGCATTTTAAATGACGAGTTTTCTAATATTTCCGAACAGTATCTTTACATGATTGGCACTGTAGATGAACTTAGGGGATGATTGAAGAAATGAATATTTTAAATTACAAATTAATTACAATATATAGCCATCCCTCGTTGAGATGACCTCTGAAAGAGAGAGGGGACAGACAAATGTTGAAAAATTCCTTCAGCTTCGTTATTGGCATAGCAGCTTATCTCTGTATTTTGGGAAATACGAGCTACATCCAGAAATCGCCTTTGTTATTTAGAGAAGAAAATTCTAATTCTGCAAGTCAAATCGCAAAATTGGCTAAGTGCACCAAAATTTCTGCCAAAAAGACTTTAGAAATATCTTCTTACAGACATTTAGAAAGCCTACTCAAAGCCCAACAATGGCAAAAAGCCGATCTGGAGACTTTGAATCTGATGCTCAAAGCCAGAAATCGGCAACCAGATGAGCTACTAAGCAATCAGGACATAGCATACTTTCCTTGCCAAGTACTCAGGGAGATAGATCGCTTGTGGGTAGAATATAGCAATGGGCATTTTGGTTTTAGCACTCAAGTTAAGATTGATAATCGCTGTACCCAGTATTCTGATTTCTACCCTGCTGCTTATAGATGTTTTGCTGCAGAAGTCGCATGGTTGAAAAAGGATCGATGGATTGATTATTCACAAGTCAAGTTCGATATGTCTGCACCATCTGGTCATTTGCCAGCAGTTTACTTAATGCTTTTTGGTAGGACACAAGAAAGATGTCCTCAAGAAGGCGAAATTTCAGAACGAGAAATCACTTCAGTAGAACGAGAATGTCTGGGGACACAATTGCTATTGGTTTATGGAGGACCACTATCATTAGTTTATACTCCTTCATGCCAAATAGAACTTAGTGAAGATACTCCAGGAAGTCTGAGAAATGATGCTACAGCCTATTACAATCGGGGTAATGAGCGTTATGAATTAAAGAATTACCAAGGTGCGATCGATGACTATATTCAAGCACTTGCCATCAATCCCAATTTACCTCAAGTTTATTACAACAGAGGCAACATCCAGCGAAAATTAGGAAATTATCAAAAAGCGATCGAGGATCTTGATTGGATAAAGTCGAGTTAAGAGCGATCAATGTTAAATATTAAAAAAATCTATCCAAGTGAGATTTCCCGTTTCTCAAGTCTTTACAATTCACGAACGTCGCTGACTTCACCTTTAACGGCTGCTGCCACTACCATTGCAGGACTCATTAAAAGAGTTCTACCAGTAGAAGAACCTTGACGACCTTTAAAGTTACGGTTAGAAGAAGAAGCACTAATTTGATCTCCCTGTAGTTTGTCGGGGTTCATTGCCAAGCACATAGAACATCCTGGTTCGCGCCATTCAAACCCAGCTTGCTCAAAGATTTCGTTCAATCCTTCGGCTTCGGCTGCTTGTTTGACTCTTTCCGAACCTGGAACGACAAAAGCTTTAACTCCCGATGCAACATGATGCCCTTGGGCTACTTTGGCAGCTTCCCGTAAGTCGCTAAGTCTGCCATTAGTGCAACTACCAATAAAGCAAACATCAATTTTTGTGCCTTTAATGGGTTCGCCAGGGGTTAGTTGCATATATTTGTAAGCTTCTTCGGCGATCGCGCGATCGCTTGCTGCGAGAGTTTCAGCGACGGGAATAGTTTCGCTAATGCCCAATCCCTGTCCTGGAGTGATACCCCAAGTTACCGTAGGTTCTATTTCTGCTGCATCGAATTTTACGACATCGTCATATTCCGCATCTTCGTCGCTGCGAATGCTTTGCCACCAAGCGACGGCTTTGTCCCAAGCTTCTCCTTTGGGGGCAAAATCTCGGTCTTTGAGATAGGCAAAAGTAGTTTCATCGGGGTTTACATAACCGCAGCGCGCCCCCCCTTCGATGGACATATTGCAGACAGTCATTCTTTCTTCCATACTCATGGCTTCAAAAGTAGTTCCTGCAAATTCGTAGGCATAGCCCACGCCACCTTTCACTCCTAGTTTGCGAATGACATGGAGAATTACATCCTTAGCAAAGACACCATGAGATAGTTTGCCGTTGATTTCAATTTTGCGTACTTTAAGTTTAGCTAGGGCTAGAGTCTGAGAAGCCAAAACATCCCTAACTTGAGAAGTGCCAATGCCAAAAGCGATCGCGCCAAATGCTCCGTGGGTGGAAGTGTGGGAGTCACCACAGGCGATGGTCATTCCTGGCTGAGTTAAACCCTGTTCGGGGGCGATAACGTGGACGATACCTTGATTTCCCGAACCGACGTTATAAAATCTGATGCCATAGTCTTGGGTATTTTTTTCCAAAGCTTGCATCATCTCTTCTGCCAAGACATCGGCAAAAGGACGGGCTTGATTTTCTGTAGGAACGTTATGATCTACTGAAGCTATAGTGCGATCGGGAAACAATACTTTGAGATTTCTTTCGCGCAGCATGGCAAAAGCTTGGGGGCTAGTTACTTCATGAATCAGATGAAGACCAATAAATAGTTGAGTTTGACCAGAGGGTAACGTTCCTACGGTATGTAAATCCCAAACTTTATCGAATAATGTTCCCTTACTCATATAACCAAATGCTGCCTCTTGGCATTATCAAAAAAAAGTATCCGTCGTATATTCTAGCGTCAGACGGAAGTAAGATTTCCAGATAATGTCTATTTCTATATAAAGTTTGATATGTGGACGGCTAAATACAAGCTAATTGATTCCGATAATGTGTCTCAAATATCTATCTTGCAAAGGGATTGCATTATTACCTATGCTCAAGTTATTCAACTGTGGCAAGAAGATTTTAATTTCAGAACTTTCTTTATATCTTTATTAGCCAATTCTCCTTACCAAGCCTATTTTTGGGAAACACCACCGATAGATCGAGTGCAAGTCAATCGCCCTTTCGAGTTTGTCTTAGTCAATAATCCTCGATTGGCTACAGTCAAACCCAACTACCGTAGCTTTCAGCAGTATTTTAAATCCGAACAAGAGGTGGTTACCTTTGCTAATTTGCGAAAAGATGCCTTCTTAGTCGTACCTCGCCCTCTAACGAAAGAGTCATCATACCCTCATATTGCAGCGTTTGTTCGCAACGCACCCGAAGAACAACAACATCTATTGTGGCAAACTCTAGGCAAAGAAATTGAATTAAATCTCAGCCAAAAGCCCCTTTGGGTTAGTACTTCTGGCTTAGGAGTTTATTGGTTGCATATTAGATTGGATTCTTACCCTAAATATTATTCTCATAAACCATATACAGCCCTAAAAAAATCTAACTAATTCCATAATTATTGATGATGGTAAAAATGATTGGGATAATATTCCTTTTAAATCTAAACTAAGGCGATCGCTCTGGATTAAAAAGCATTTTCTTGCCTATGATTATCGGATTTCATCTTAAAAATAAGAATTAAAACATGAACCAAAAAGTTATTCTCAATAGTGGTGATGGGGCTTGGGCTTTTCAAGAATTAGCTGAAAGTTTGGCAGATCATTTTAAAGTTGAGATTTCCAATGTTCCTGAAGATTTTAATTACGTTCTTAGTTGGGATGAGGCAAATATTCAGGCGATGTCTTCGACTAGCTTCGCAATCGTATCTAAAATGTTTATTCCTTGGCAGATTATTAAACTAGCTAGCGATAAAAGATTATTAGTCGATGTTTTTATCAGAAATAAAATTGCTATTCCTGAAAATCATTTAATTGATACTCATCAAGAAGTATTAGATTTTCTGCACGATACAACCGAACAATGGTGTTTAAAATATCCTATCTAAACTAATACTGTTTCTGTTTAATTTGGTAGATGAAAAATAGTAAATAATAGAAATCCTCCCAAACCAGTAAAGTAAACTGTTGAAGTACCTAAAAGAAGTTTAAGATCTAAAGACACAACCAAAAAATTTATCACCAAACTGGCTGCAACTAGATTCATTGTTTGAAAATTAAAGCCAGACGAGGGAATTTTTAGTTTTACCGTATTGTCTGTTCTTTCAATAAAAATTTTAGAATTGACGGGTTTGAATCGCTTTGAAGTAGCTGAGTTGCTGTCGCGATCGCTTTTAATTAAATTAGACCTATTTGGAGTTTTCCCCTTAAGATATTTTAAAGCTGCTGTGGCGGAATTAAATCAACTTCCTTAAACGAAACAACCTTGATGGCAACATTTCGCCCCTGGTTTAAATCTTCGGCTATGTAAGTAACTCCCGTACCACCTTGACCCAATAAATTGATAATTCGATATTTATTGGCAATTTCATCTCCAGGCTGATGTCTTGTCATCGATCGCACTAATTTTGGCTAATTAAATTTCTTTACCACCATGCTTTATGAAATATCCAAATGTCATCGATCGCGATCGCAATTCTATTTTTGATTGTCTTAGAAATGCGATCTATAAAATTATTTAGCCAATAAATTAACCATCTTAACTTTAGTAAATTTGCTATATCCAGATAATTTGCGTTTCTTGGCTATTTTCTTTAATTCTGATGTGCTTAAAGTATTTAAAATTTTTGGGTCTTTAATATCGTCAGGCATTGTTTGGGGAGTCAAATTAAAAACTTGTTCCAATGCTTTTAATTTCTTACCTGCGGTAATACCACATTATATTGAGTTAGTTAGTAATAATGTTGATCGCTCTACTAATAAAAAAAATCCAACACTATTAAATCTATGCTGGATTGAATAAATAATTGCGATCGCTATAACAATGAAGTTGAATTAAATAATTAAGTTACTTTTTGTCAATGAGAGTAAATGCTTAATCAACAAGGATATGTGTCAATTTTGTTCATACTTTTATTTTATTGGGAATTTCTTTAGGTAGCGATCGCCAAAATTTTTATCAGTCATTGGATTTCAAGATTTGACTGGCAATTAAGAGGAGAACCTGCTTTGGTTCACTTTCCGATTAAACGGATTAAAAGTAATTAGCAAATTAATTTACAAAAAGTAGTTAAATAGGGATAATCCACTGAGTTTTCTAATTAATATTAGGAGATCTTTCGATCGCGGGAAGGAGGGTTTGTTCTGTAGATCTTTCTCTCTTTTCTCGTTCGATTTTTTCTTGTTCCAGTTGATAGGGCTTTTTATTCAATCCCAGTCTATTAATCAGATAATAAGTGCCAATACCAAATATTAGTCCGATCGCCAAACCAAAGGCAATTAATTGCAAAAAGATCTTTTCTAGTTGTTTTTTGCGCAAAGCTACATTTTTTGCCGATAAATTAGCATCAATATTGGCTAAATTTTTGTCCGATTCTAAGTCCGAGGCAGAATATTTAGAATTACCTTGGAGATCCCGATTAAAATTGTCTTGTGGTGGTTCAAACATAAATCAAAATTTCTGTTAAATTGTAATGAAAATTTTAGTTGTTGATGACGAACAAGAAATAGCTCAATTAATCGAGCAAACTTTAATTAGAGAAGGTTTCTCTTGTGAAATTGCCAACGATGGTTTGAGCGCGTTAGAAAAGTTCAAACAGCAACAACCCGATGTAGTAATTCTCGATCTGATGCTTCCTGGTTTAGATGGACTGGAAGTATGTACTCGCATTCGCCAGCAACCCTATGATAAAGATCCTTATATTTTAATGCTGACTGCCAGAGGAGAAGAAATAGATCGGGTAATCGGACTATCTACGGGGGCAGACGATTATTTAGTTAAACCATTTAGCCCCCGCGAGTTGGTTGCCAGAGTTAGAGCTTTGTTAAGACGTAGTTTGCGCCACGAAATTCAAGATACTTCCCAAACCTATCGCACCAAACATTTTACGGTTAATGTAGATAAGCATACTGCTACCAGACAGTTAAATAGTGTCACGGATGAGTTGGATTTAACTACTCTAGAATTTAGCTTGCTATCTACCTTTCTCAGCTATCCTGGTCGAGTTTGGAGTCGCGCCCAATTGATCGATAAGCTTTGGGGCAATGACTTTTTTGGGGATGAAAGGGTAGTAGATACCCATATTAGAAGGCTGCGGAAAAAGATCGAGCCAGATTCTGCCAATCCTACTTTTGTCAAAACTGTAGTGGGAGTGGGTTATAAGTTTGAAGATGAAGCTTCTATATAACCTGCAACCCATAACCACTAACTACTGTACGGGCTGCTGGTCAGCATTCCCTTCGGGGTCTGACCATTTCGCGAAACGCCCCTAACTACTAACTACTAACCACTAACCACTAGCTTACTTATAATTTCAATCAAGCGATCGCATTCTTCTGTCAGAGTAAGATAATGGACGCAAGCGCGGATGCAGTCTGGATCGGCAATCGTCCGCAAGAGAAAGCCTTGTTTTTCTAAATCGGCAACTAATTTTAAGTGATTTATTCCTGCCACTGTAAAGGAAACTAATCCCGCTTCGGGGGGAGTATTTTTCAGGCAAGTAACGGGATCTATTGTTTGTAATTTATTCCAGAGATATTCGCTGGTTTGGCAAATTCTTTGATATCTTGCTTCAGAATTACCCCAAGATTGGTGTAAGGCGATCGCACTTCTCAATCCTTCATATTCGGGATATGCCGAGGTAGCGACTTCGTATTTTGTACCGTCTTGATTCCAAGCAATAGGTTTGCCCTGTTGGTACATTTCCACGCTGCGCCAACCGATAAAAGTAGGATGTAATTCGGCAAAAGCTTCTGAACTGACATATAATCCGCCAACCCCCGCAGGACCACAAAGCCATTTATGTCCTGTAAAGGCGTAGTAGTCTACTTTTAAACCTGGAAGATCGAGATCTAAAGAACCGACAGATTGGGCGGCATCTACCATCAATCTAACTTTATATTTGCCTTGATAGTTGTGACAGGCTTGAGCTATGGCTTTGAGGGGTAATACTTGTCCTGTATTCCACAGTAGATGACTTAACACCACCAAGCGGGTATTATTTGTTAGGTGATCTTGAATGATTTCTGTCGGATTACCATCGTTTAAAGTAGCCATAATCGGGCAAATTGCCACTTCTACACCAAAACGTCGAGTTATTTCTTCAACGGTAGCGATAATCCCTGGATGTTCGCAATCGGTCATCAAAATGCGATCGCCTGGCTGCCATTCGATGCCCCACAAAGCAATATTGCAACCTGCGGTAACATTTTCTGTAATCGAAATAGTTTCGGGAGTAGTTTTTAATTCCGTTGCGATCGCACTTCTCAAATCTTGAACTTTATCAGTTAGCCAACTATTGATTCCCCCAGAAAAAGGTCCTACTTCTTGAATATACTTATGAGTATTGATGATTGCGGAGAGTGCAACCTCTGGCATCGTACCTTGACCGCCAAAGTTAAAATAGGTTTTGTTAGCCAATCCAGGGAATTTTTGACGATGTTCTTGGAGATTGGTTGAGGATAAACTATTATTCATATAAAAGTATCTAAGTATCTTGCTCTGTAGCGAACTTTTGTTAGTATACCGATATTTCCATTCAATATTCAGCAGCACAATTTTTGGGGAAGTAAAACTGTTGCAAAATGAAAAACAGTCAATTCTTCTTTCTTTGGTTAACCAATTTTTATTGCTTCCCCGTCCATAAATGTTAATTTCCGACCATCTATTACTAAATTATAAACGCTGCCATCGTCGTACTTTTCTAGAGATTTATGGCGACAGACAAGATAGAGACCGCGACAAAGATTTTTTACTGAAGTTAAAACGAGAAAATCAAAGTCATGTTGCTAGTGTCATTCAGAATCGTCACTGGAATTGCCAGCAACCAGAAGCTTTACGGAAAGATTGGCAGTTGAATTCAGCCCAAACTATTGCTTTGATGAAAAAAGGTGCTGACTATATTATTCATGGTAATTTGAGTCTCGGTTACGATCGATGGCAAGAGGCATTGATTTGTCAGATTCCAAGCGATCGCTTAACCCCCAAACAGCAACAATTTTTACAAGATATCTTTTTTACCGCTGCACCAACTTTATTCGTCAAACAGCCAGGAGAATCTATTTTTGGCAATTGGGAATATATTCCCGTTAATATTAAACTCGGTCGTCGAGCTAAACCCGAATATAAGTTAATTGCTGCTTTCCATGCGCGGCTTTTAGGTATTATTCAAGGCAAAGTTCCCCAGCAATCTCAATTAATTTTAAAAGAACAAAACGATTATTTGATTAAGTTAGATATTTGGCTGACTAAAATGGAAGATTTTGTTGCTGAATGTCTGATGATGTTAGCCGAGAAACAAGAACCAGAAGTTTTTATTTCCCGTCAAAGGTGCAATCTTTGTAGTTGGTATAAACATTGTTATCAAATAGCCAAAGCAGACAATCATTTATCTTTAGTGCCAGGAGTAACTCCCAGAAGATATGAATATCTCCAAACTATTGGCGTTGATAGTTTTGAATCTTTGGCAACTACTCCAGAAACTACAATAGCTGAGATCGTCGATCGCGATATTGCCCGTCAATTAAAACAACAAGTTAACTCGATTAAAAGCGAGCGTCCTCTAGTTCGATCTAATTTCGATCTGGTTAACACTCAACCCATTCCTTCGGGAGTTTATGAAATCTATTTTGATATTGAAGCTGAACCAGAAAGACAAATTGATTATTTGTTGGGAGTTATTTTATTAGATCGCACCACTAATACAGAATCTTTTCATGCTTTTATTGCCGAAAAACCAGAAGATGAAGGCAAAATTTGGCAAGAGTTTGTAGATTTTGTCAATCTCTATCCCGACGCGCCCATCTTTCACTATTCTGAATACGAACTAGACACTATTATACGTTTGGCTAGTCTTTACAATACGCCAAAAGCTATTACTCAAGAAGTGGTTTCTCGCTTGGTAGATTTACATTTATGGGTGATGGAATCGACGATTTTTCCTGTAGAAAGTTATTCTCTCAAGGCGTTAGCTAATTGGATTGGTTTTCATTGGCGAGAAGCTTCGGCTAGTGGCGATAGTGCGGTATGTTGGTACGATCGCTGGCTGACTACTCAAGATCGTGCTTTATTAAAATTGATTCTAGATTATAACGAAGATGATTGTCGTGCAACCCGCTATCTGAAGGATTGGTTATTAGACTTTCTCGAATATCAACGGAATTTGCTGCTGGTTAGTGGTTAGGGATGATATCATTTCAGTTTTTAACCAAGACACATCATTTATCAGTTTTAGCTATTAGCCTTTAGCTATTAGCTCTTAGCTTTAAGTTATCTGTCTTAACTAAAAAGTAAAACGATATGAAACCGTTCTCACAAGGGTAGGTTTTTAACTAAGGGACGAGTAGGCACTTTGATTTAGGTCTAAAAGAGGGAATAATAGTGTTTAAATATACCTAAAAGTAGCTGACTAAATACTCTTCTTATCTCCTTGTCCCCCTGTCTCCCAGTCTTCCCATCCACCATTAAGATAAAATTGAGTTTCATCGTACACTGCATCACCTACTTCGCGACCTAACAACCTACCATTGAGATCCCCATCGGTAAAATGAATTCCACCATAAAGTCGGGAAATCCCTGCTTCGTCTGCTGCCGCGCTGAAAGTATCCCACTCTAAAGTTACCGTTTCTTGTGGCGTATAATCTGGTTCAAATCGAGAAGATCCTGGTGCAAAAGCGATCGACGCACCAAATTCATCACTACCAGTAATCAATCTTAAAACTTCAGCAGCAGCAGCACTAAAAGTACTATGCCCCGATGTATATTCAGCAAAGGGAGGAGAAGGATCGCTATTGGGAGTTTGATAGGTCACAAAATCTTTGGCTAAAATAGTTTGAGTGCCTAAATTTGGCTGCCAAGCATCGATCGCATAACCTCCCAAAGATTGATTGTATTTCCCAATTAAACCCAACTCTCCCAGTTCGAGAATGGTTCTGACAGGACGGGCATAATTGTAATGGGTTTTAGCCTTCCAACAAGCAATACCAGCATCAAAGACAGCATTACCTAGAGTAAAGAAAAGTTCGACATCTTCATCCAAACTATGGTTATCTCTAGCCGAAACATACTGCCCAAATGTCATCCAAGTACCAGGAGGGAAAGACGTACCGCTGCCATCTTCCCAAAATTCGGCAATTAGTTTTTGTTCGTCGGTTAATTCGGCACTGTAGTTAACTACTTCTTGGGCTTGGTCGATAAATTCAGGATTGATAATCGTACCGATTAAATTACGGTCTATTTCTACTATTGAACCATCGGTCAAAGTAATGGTCTTCTCTGCTAAATTGGTTTCACCTTCTATTAATAGAAAAGGTTCGGGAGGTTCGGGAACTAATTCTTTGGTTGCTTCGGCAAAGGGGGTGACATCGCCCCAATGGGGAGTTAAAAACTTCTGTAATTGAGGTTTTTCGGTAAGAGATATATCTTCAGGTGTCCAATAGTCGAGATCTACAATACTGTTGGCATCGTGATTGATGTATTGATAACCGCTAATATCGGAATAAGGCTTGCCTTCTATCCCTGAAATATCTTTCCCTAGTTGGTTAGAACCATCATCGTAATGGGTATGCAACAAATAATTAGCAGCGAAAGTGCCTATTCCCTCTGGGTTGGTAAGATCTCGATAAACATCTTCAGAGTAATCGTAACCGAGATCTGTCATCAACTCCTCAAACAGAAAAACCTGTTCGGGAAATAGATCGCTGGCTACTTCAAAAGCAGCATAGCTGATTGCTTTGTGTTTATTAGTTGGGGTATTTTCCCTTTCAGGACGGGAAAAGCGATCGCCGTAAGTTGTCGCGATCGCCACTGGATCGTAAGTTGCCCAAGCATCAAAGATGGCGGCGTGGAGAGTACTATAAGCACGAGAAGCAATGGTAGGACCTACTTCGGTATCAAT
The DNA here is from genome assembly GCF_058530065.1 of Waterburya sp. Taxonomy (NCBI): domain Bacteria; kingdom Bacillati; phylum Cyanobacteriota; class Cyanophyceae; order Pleurocapsales; family Pleurocapsaceae; genus Waterburya; species Waterburya sp. The sequence goes on from NZ_JBZNBU010000254.1 coordinate 18,735, forward strand.
TACTGCTTGTTGAATTGCTCGATCCCATAAGACTGAAATTGTAGGATCTGAGTCGTTGACGGTTACTAATTGCGTGTCTGGTTCTAGAATTAGCTCAACCACAATATGTCCCTAGAAAATATATTTATTTCATCCAAAATAATTTATTTTCATTCTTTGTGAACTCAGTATTTTTGCTGTATATGCTTTGGTGTTGATTTAAAAATGGTTATTTTACTGAATTCCTCATTACCAAATTTTTAAGGACTTTTTTCTGAAACGTTTTTTTCTGTCAAAACTCATTACTCATTACTCGTTGTTATGTCAATGATTCTTCTCTACATCCCATATGTAGTCTGTGGTTAAGATGGTTTACTATCTAGCTGGAAAAAGTTGAAAAAAAAATCAATAAAATGATTGACTTAAAAATCAATTATAGCTATGATAATTATATTGTTGATTTTTAAATCAATTTACTTGTAAAGAAAATCTCTCAATTCCAGTCTGGATAAAACTTACAGAGGTTTCAATTAGTTTAAAGAATCTGAAGGAAAATTATGAACCAAACGAATGTCAAGGATAACAAAGATGCCATCGTTGCAGCATTTGGGCAACTATTAACTCAGTATCAAAAAAATGAGTCTAAAATTGCCACCAAAGAAGAAGAAGCAGAAAAAAATAAAAACCAACAACTATTAAATAAGACTTTAGATTATACCGTTGATAATATTATTAACGGGATGGCTTCTTTACAGTTAAGCTTTGGTAGCGCGGTCAACGAACTAGCCGATAATCTAACTATTGAATCTAATAAATTAGAAGAATTACAAAAAGCGATCGCCGTTGAAAAAGAATATTTAAAACAATTAAATCAAGTCCGTTTAGTTGCTGATGCCCTACATATTTTAGCAAGAGAACATCAAGAAAAAATCTCTTCTTTACAAGCTCAAACAGCAAGAGAAAAAGAAACTATTGAAAAAGAAATGTCTCAAACCAGAAAATATTGGGCAAAAGAGCAAGATGAATTTGAAACTAGAGTCAAAGAAGCAGCGGAGTTATTAGCCAAACAAAGAGAACAAGAAGAAGCAGACTATCAATACGAATTAGAACGACAAAGAACCATCGAACTAGATGAGTATGAAGAAAGCAAACGTTTGCAGGCTAGAGAATTAGAAGAACAGCAATCTATTAAAAATAAAGATTGGACAGAAAGAGAGAAATATTTAGCAGAAAATAAATCAGAATTCACTAAAAATAAATCAGAAATTGATGGCTTTGAAGCCAAGCTTAAAGAAGAATATAACAAAGCTAAGGGTGCTGCTATTAAAGAAGCCGATAATAAGTCTAAAGTTGCAGCAGAACTTCAAGAAAAAGAATGGGCTGCTAACCAACAGGGATACGAATTAAAGATTGAATCTTTAACTTCAGTAATTGAAAGACAAACGGAACAAATTGCTGAAATTACGTCACAATTGCAAGAAGTTAATACTCAAGCTCAAAACTTAGCAATGCAAGCTTTTCAGTAACCTATCACCTATAACGGTTATGGCTGGAATGGTTGACAGTTAACGCGCAACATAAATTATTGTCACCAATACCTATAACAACTAATAACTAACAACTAACAACTAACAACTAACAATCATGGCAATTAATTCTAAAAGCACCAAAGCAGAAATTTTAGCAGCATATAAAGAACTAGAAAAACAAAAGAAAAGTTTAGAAACAGAACTAAAAAACAAACCCAAAGCTACTCCCACAAACAATAAATCTAATCCTCCAGTAGCAGTCAGAAAAGTAGTTCCTACGACTACGAAAAGTAATCATCAAGATATTTCTAAAACTATTCAAGCTTTAGCAGAAATTCAAAGTAGTTTTGGTGGGGCAGTCAGTAATTTATCAGAACAACTAATTGCCGAAGCTACAGAATTGGCATCGGTAAGAGAAGCGATCGCTTTAGAAAAACTAGAGTTAAAAGAATTACATAAATTAGAAAAAATAGAAGAAACAACGATCGACGAACTAATCGAAAAATATCAAACCGATGCTAAAAAATATACCGAAGAATTTAGCGAACAACAGGAAAGCGATCGCCAAGAATTAGAGACTTTAAGACAGGCTTGGGCAAAAGAAAAAGAAACTAAAAGTAGATTTATTAAAACTAGAAACGAAGATCATCGCAAGAGCCAACAAAGAGCTAAAGAAGAATACGAATATAACCTAGATTTGACTAGAGATTTAGACGAAGAACAATACAATCAAGAAACCAAACTCAGACAGCAAGAATTAGAATTAGCGCGGGAAACTTTAGAAAAACAATGGCAAGAAAAAGAAACAGAAATTGCCAAACTGGAAACAGAATATGCTGAAGCAAAAGAGAAAGTAGCTGCTTTTGCCGAAAAATTAAAAGCCAAAATCAAACAAGGAACAGAAGAGGGTAAAGGGATCGGTGCTTATCAAGCTAAAGTTAAAGCCGATTTACGCGCGAAAGAAATCGCTGGAGAAACTAACAATTACGAATTGCGAATTGAGTCTTTAGAAAGTACTATTAGACATCAAGCAACTAGAATTAGCAAGCTATCGCAACAGTTAGATGCTTCTCTACAACAAGTTCAAGATCTAGCAGTCAAAGCCATTGAAGGTTCTTCCAATCGCAACTCTTTTGAAGCCATGAAAGCGATCGCCATGGAACAGGCTAAAACCCAAACTAAGGGTAAATAAGTTTTTCAAAGATTAAATTTTCTAGGGTGTATAGGGATAAGTTAGCTTATCCCTATTTTCTTATTTTAGTTAAGGATGAATGCAAGGGAGAAGGTAATCAGAATTGCGATCTTGCTTAACAGAATCATCTACTCCATCCCAATATAGAGAATAGCTACCCAATCTTTGTGCCAACCTAGTAGTCATGGGTGCATATTTTTCCATTAAACATTCTTTTAATTCAGGAGAAATCTTTTTATTAAAGGAAGCATTGACTTTATTAGTATTATTGATTTTTTCTACAGGTAGAGGAGGAATTTCTAAGAAATCAGTAATTCCTGAAATCAAACCTATGGGATCGGATTTTATTGCATCATAAAAACAGACTAAAATTTGACTCGAATCAAAATATTTTAAATACCGATTTAAAGTACGCTCGTAATTACTTCGTAATTCAAACTGAGTTTTGTTAGCTGTATTCATTACCTCAGTAACAGAATCAAGGTTGTGTTGCCTTTTTCCTCTCTGAAGGCTATATTTGGCAGCAGACCAAGCTCGATCGATTGGATTTCTCAGGATAAAAATCAGCTTCATGTCGGGATTAATTTCTTTAATTAAACTAATCTTCGATTCGTCTAAAGTTGAATAGGCAGGAGTAATATCACCGCAGCACTTATAAGATTTACCTGGAAGAAATAATTGTCGATACCAAGTTGCATCCAGCTTACCAAAAGTCCAATGCAACCACCAAGAAATACCCGCAAAGTTTCCAGCAGAAATACTTTTGGCAATACTTTTAACCGTGGAAATAGTTCTTGCTTTTTCCCACTTATTATTTCCTAAAACTCGTGATTTTATTAAATTTAAACCTATTTTATTTTGTTGGCTAATACGCTCTAAATCTAAATCAAAAAAATGTAATTCTTTAACTGGTGGCAACCAAATATCAGGGTGACTCATTAGTTGTTGATATAGCCAGGAAGTACCTCCTTTCTGGGCACCGATTCCCATAAAAGTTGGTCGATTATAATTCATTTATTGAATGATTTTTAAAAATACAAGAATTATTATCCCAGATACTGCTTGTAAAGCAAATACTAAACGCAGCAAAGGTGACAGAGAGATCTAAGTACAATACCTCACTACCCCATCACCTTACGACCTTACTTTTATAACTCTATGCAGTAAGTAATGATTTAGAAATTTGATAATCGGGAATGCAATTATGTTCCATATAAAAACGGTATTCATTACAAGCGCGATCGCATTGTTCGTAAGTCCAACCGCAATATTTTTGCAAAGTCTCTGTAACTGTAGGCAATAAATCCATACCGTAGTCACTATTCATGGCTAAGGTGGTACGACGGCGCAAAATATCCACCATAGTTTGGGCTAATTCCGATTCTACGGCATAGACTATCTGAGCTTTAATATCAGGGAGATTGGGCGAAATTGGCTCTCTTAATTCTGGGTTGTCTTGAGCTAGAGGTAAGATTTCTAAAGCTTTTGCCCCATAGCTAAAGAACAGATAGTCGATAGTTTTCACCGAAAGGATCGAACTATATTCGGCGATCGCTTCTTGAATGCGAGGATCGCTGGGTAAAATGCAGCCAGGGAGGGGTTGGGAGTCAGTACGACAGGGTTTGGAAGCTCGTTTGGTGCGTTTGAAAATTTCATCGACCATTTCTTCTCCAACATTACGATAAGTAGTTAGTTTCCCTCCAATCAAAGTGAGGAGATTATTGACTCCTTCTTTAGTATGGTCGAAGATAATATGTTTGCGGGTAATGCTGCCTGGTTTTTTACCTTCTGAGTTGGGTAAAGGACGAACTCCAGAATAAGTGAAAATTACATCTTCTCTAGTTAAATTGGCAGTGGGGATAATATTATTTGTCTCTTGCAATAAATAATCTATCTCCTCATTGTTCGCTTTAATGTTTTCAATATCCTCTTTGTAGGGTATGTCTGTAGTACCAATGAGATATTTACCCAACCAAGTTAGGATAAAGAAAGGACGACCGTCGGATTTTGCTTCGACATAAAGACTACTATCTGGCGCGCCAGGAAAAGGTTCTACAACAATATGACTGCCTTTAGTTCCGCCATTCTTTTTGCCATCGCCGATAGTAACTTGGTTTCCTGCTTTTTGTCCTCTTTGACACAGGCGATCGATCCAAGGACCCGCAGTATTAATCACCACTGCATCTTTGCTTCCTTTAACCGTAAAGCTTTCTCCCGTTAATTTATCCTGGCAAACTAGTTCTTCAATTCGTTTATCTTCCAGTTTTAGTTCCATAACTTCTGCATAGTTTAAAACTGTTGCCCCAGCTTCTTGGGCAGCAAGCACGTTTTCCAAACACAAACGTTCGGCAAAAGTTACTTGTCCGTCATAATATTGCGAACCACCAGCTAAGTTCTCTTTATCTAAAGAACGAAAGATTTGCTCGAATTTCCCTTGGGTTAGCATTCGATGGGAAGGGAGGGTTTTATCAAAACTAAAAATATCATAAAGGATCATTCCCGCCCAAATTTTCCAATAAGGACGAGAGCGATCGCGATATATTGGAATAGTTAATTGTAAAGGATTTACCAAATGAGGTGCTGTGCGTAACAATACTTCTCTTTCTTTTAAAGATTCTCTAACCAGAGGAAATTCAAAATATTCAAGATAGCGCAAACCCCCGTGAATGAGACGACTAGACCAACTAGAACTTCCACTAGCGAAGTCATTCTTCTCAATTAAAATTGTTTTTAAACCCCGCAAGGCTGCATCTCTCGCGACACCCGCACCATTAATTCCTCCACCGATAACGATCGCATCGTAGTTTGTTTGTTGAATTTGAGCTAAGTCTCGCATAAAAATAAATATTCAGATTGTGGCAATTTTTGCTTTTCTATAACTTAGCTAATGTTTCAATTTCTATCCTATTAAAAACAAAGATCCGATAATTTTTTAAGGAACTATTTAAGATCTGAATTTAAGTTCCCCTCAAACCATTCAGCACATTTCAGTGGGAAAATGTCTATAATAGTAAATGTTGTAGAGAGTTTTTATTCAATGGTTGGAAAGCAGAAGAATAAGCTTGTATGTATAGTAAAGTTAGCCCTAAAAGCCTGAAGGAGCTTTGAGTGAAATCATATATAGGGCTAACAACCATTAATATAAAATTAAACTGTGACTTTCTTGTGACAACAAGATGAATTTTTAATGACAAATCATCTGACCTCGCTCAAAAATAAACAACACGAATCGGTGAGTTGATGATACATCTTTTTTAGAGCAGCCTAAAATAAAGGATTTAACACCTCTCTAGCACTACAATTAAGACAATCCTTTATTGATGATATAGATTGGAAAGATTGCGGGAACTATAACAATAGATAAGCCTTTACTGCATTTTATCTCCAATTATCAACTTACATAAATCACCACAATGCGTCAATTTTTGAAACAAACCTTTGCCAGCACCATTGGTAGCATGGTGGGTCTATGCTTATTTTTAGTCTTGGGGGCTAGCGGACTAACGCTGTTACTTTTTGCTGCGGTGGGAGATGAAGAATCTCCAGGAATTAAAGATAAATCAGTATTGGTATTCGACCTATCTACCCAAGTAAGAGATTCCAAACCCGCTGCTAATTTAGCTCAAGCCTTTTCAGGCAAAAAACAAGAGATTATTACTCTCCGTCAAATGCTTCAGGCAATCGATCGCGCTGCCAAAGACGATCGCATTACCGCTTTATTCTTAGATGGCAGACGGGGAACTAGTCCCAATGGTTATGCAACCATGGAAGAATTGAGGGCTGCATTAGAAAAATTCCAAGCTACGGGCAAAAAAATTATTGCTTATGATGTAACTCTCAGCGAGCGAGAATACTATCTATCTTCCCTAGCAGATGAAATCGTGGTCAATCCCATGGGGACGATGGAATTGAATGGTTTAAATTCCAAACAAATGTTTTTCAAAGGTGCGTTAGAAAAATATGGTGTAGGAGTGCAGGTAATTCGAGTAGGAGATTACAAATCTGCTGTAGAACCTTATCTTCGTTCCGACTTTAGTCCCGCCAATCGAGAACAAACTAAAGCCTTGTTGACTGATTTATGGAGTAAATTTCTGAATACCGTAGCCGATAGCAGATCCTTAAAAATAGATGAGCTACAAAAAGTCGTCGATCGCCAGGGATATATCGACCCCCAAGATGCGCGAGATCTGGGCTTAATCGATCGCGTGGGTTATTACGACAATGTGGTCACAGAATTAAAAAAATTAACGGGAGAGACAGAAACCAACGAAGCAGCCGAAAGTTTCCGACAAGTAGACTTAGGTACTTATGCCAGTCGCACCATTCGCCCTCCCGAGACTGCGGTTATGGCAGAACAAAAAATTGCTGTAATCTATGCAGAAGGAACAATTGTTGGGGGAAGAGGGAGTATTGAAACCATTGGTAGCGATCGCTTTGCCGAAGTATTTCGAGAACTCAGAGAAGACGAAAAAGTTAAAGCTATAGTACTTCGAGTTAATAGCCCTGGCGGTAGTGCGACGGCTTCAGAAGTAATTTTGCGAGAAATTTTATTAACTAAGAAGAAAAAACCTGTAGTAGTTTCCATGGGTAATGTGGCTGCTTCGGGGGGTTATTGGATTGCCGCAGGGGCGAATCAAATCTTTGCCGAGGAAAATAGCATTACTGGTTCGATTGGGGTGTTTGGTTTGTTATCTAATATCCAACAAATTGCTAACAATAACGGGGTTACCTGGGATGTAGTCAAGACGGGAAAATTTGCTGATATTAGTTCTAATGTTCGACCCAAAACCGAAGCAGAATTAGCCATCTATCAAAAGTCTGTGGATAAAACCTACAGACTATTTTTAAGCAAAGTGTCTCGCTATCGCAATTTACCCCAAGAAAAGGTCAAAGAAATCGCCAAAGGGAGGATCTGGTCGGGAAAAGAAGCCGTGAAAATCGGTTTGGTAGATGAAATTGGCGGTTTGGAAAGTGCGATCGCCTATGCTGCTGGGGAGGCTAAATTAAACCAGAATTGGCAAATACAAGAATATCCCCAACAAAATCGTTTTGAAACCGAACTAGTCCAGCGTCTTTTTGATGTCAAGCTGCTAGAATCTCAAGGTCAAATAGATCCTCTAACAGCAGAATTTCTCAAACTCAAACAAGAATTAGCCATTCTTCAAGAATCTAACGATCCAAATGGAGTTTACGCCCGTCTGCCCTTTGATTTTGAAATTGATTGATTTGTTCGACAAGATGAACTATCTCAGATGCTTAATTATTTTCTGCTTTTCTCTTCTACTCTTTAGTTGTAATTCAGATCTAAACCAAGATAATTTAATTTCTGCTGAAGTAAAACGGGCGATTAGCGGTCAAACTGTAGAAGTAACTTTACCAGAAGAATATTCAACAACCAAAGTCAGAATCATTGGTATAGATGCTCCAGATTTACGTCAATCTCCCTGGGGCAAAACCGCCCAAACTATACTATCAGAACTAGTTGTGGGAAAAGTAGTCGCACTAGAGATAGAAAATAATGATCCTAATAATCCTTACAATCGCATTTACGCCCATATCTGGCAAGATAACAGTTTGATTAGCGAAAAATTAATCAAACAAGGTTGTGTACTGGCAAACACGAAATATCCCCACTCATATAGTAAGCTGCTTATAAATGCCCAAGAGTATGCTCGCTTGATGGGTTATGGAATTTGGAATCCCCAACAACCATTACGGGAAACTCCCAATCAATTTCGTTCAAAAAAATAAATAATGACTCAACCTACCCAAGAACAATTACAAATTTTCTTAGATGTTGCCACCGAATCAGTTTTAGCTGCGGGGGCAATTCTTAAAGATCGTTGGGGTAAATTAAATGATATCCAAGAAAAAGGTCGCCCTGGCGATTTGGTAACAGAAGCAGACAAGCTAGCAGAAGCAGAAGTTTTAAAAGTACTCAATCGTCATCTTCCTCACCACCAAATTTTAGCGGAAGAGTCGGGGGCGTTGGGTAATACCGACAGTGAATATTTATGGGCGATCGATCCTTTAGATGGCACGACTAACTACGCTCACGGCTTACCTTTAGCTGCTACTTCGGTAGGCTTAATCGTGAATGGAATTCCCACGGTGGGGGCAGTTTACAACCCTTTTAGCGATGAATTATTTCAGGCTGCTAAGGGTTTGGGTGCTACTCGCAACCGTCGTCCGATTCAAGTATCGAACACCGCAGAATTAAGTAAAAGTCTTTTGATTACTGGCTTTGCCTACGATCGCCGAGAAACTAATGACAATAACTATGCTGAATTTTGTCATCTGACTCATTTAACTCAAGGGGTTCGTCGTTTAGGCTGTGCGTCAATGGATTTTGCTGGGGTAGCTTGCGGACGACTTGACGGCTATTGGGAAAGAGGAATTCAACCTTGGGATATGGCAGCAGGAATCGTTATTTTAGAAGAAGCTGGCGGGAAAGTTACTGCTTATGATGGTAGTCCTTTAGATATTAGTTCGGGTCGGATTTTGGCTACTAATGGTTTGATTCACGATAGTTTAAGTCAAGCATTATTAGCAACTCCTCCTCTTTCTAGTTGGAAAGCATAAAGGCAAAATCAAACTAGATATGTAATCAAGATCCTACTGGGCTTCATAATTTATATGTAGTATGTAAATATCTTGTAAAAAAATGTATGTGGATTGCATTTTTTTAGGTTATCTTACGTCTATAAACAGTAATCACTTTGAGTTTTTTTCAGTGCTTTATGCTATCTACTAGAATTCTAGAAAACTGCTTGAATATTCAAAGTAATACATATTATTAAATACAAAGCCTACACTACCCAATTACTAATCATGAAATTATCTCTTCCTATTGCCCTAGCAACTGTAACTACTATTGGTATGAGTGCGATCGCACCTATGCAAGCTAAAGCAACTCAATTTGATGAATTTGCTGTAGACCAAAGTAAATTTGTGGCAGTTGCCGTTCCTTTTAACTATAGAAGATACAAACTAGCAATCATCGAACAAGTTCCTGGAGCAAAATCTTGTTGGAGTGAATCTGGTAGCAATCCTACTGTGGTTGATTTAAAACTGCTTAGTTTTGACCATACTGATGATTGTCTCAAAGCAGTCGATACCAATGGCTATTCCCTGAGAATCAACGGTCAAGATGACAAAGTAGCTTACCTCCTCAATTTGGTAGAAAGAAACGGACAGTTAGAGTTGATTGCCGATCACCAAGATCCATCTAAACCCGATTTAGTTATTGGGAGTACCAATGGTTTGCGAGAAACTCCCATGAAAATTAGTTTAGATACTAACTGGCAGTTTACCAAACGTCTTTATGAAGGGGATGCAATTCAGCATATTTATCTGAGCAACAATCCCAATCCTCAATTCTTGGAAGACGTTGCTACTAGACCTACTACCAACCTTCCTGGCGAACCTGCGGGAACATCGAGCAATCCTACTCCTCAACCTCTACCTCCAGCAGAAACGGTAGCATCTCAACCAGCACCCATAGATGAAAATACTGTAGAAGGATTGATCGAGAAATATTTACCTCGTCTCAGTCAAGCTATTTACGACACTTACAATAGTTTATTTTCTGCTCCCAGTGGCAGTCAATCTTCACCCAAAAATTAATCCCATTTGACTGATTATCATCTTCATCAAAGTAAAGATATGGCTCTGGATCTGAAGTTTGCTTCAGATCTAGGGTTTTTATTTTGTTTGACTCACAATCGTTGCCATAAGTACCTAAGCAGAATTAGTTACACATTTGGGAGACGGGGAGACTGGGTCAATACTGTTCGGATAAGCCATGAAATCAAGGGGTTGAGGGAGGGTGTTGGGTGTTGGGTGTCGGGGGTTGGGGTCATTTCTTCCCTACACCCTACCACCTAAATTCGAGACCCCCTAAAGGGTTCGACAGTTCCTTCAACGGGTCACAGACTCCTTCGGATTCGGCACTTTTCTCAAGTCGGGGAACCCGCCCACCGAAAGTGCCTCACCGCAACGGACTGTCTCAC
>NZ_JBZNBU010000255.1:0-8843 GCF_058530065.1 Waterburya sp.
AAAGATATCTATAAGTCTAGATACCTTGACTTCTTTGACTCTTAATCTCCTTAATTCATTTACTCTTATGTGTGAATCTGTTTTTTCCGCTACTTTTAATTCTTCTAGTCCATGTTGAAACTCATTGCTTTAGGAATTTGGCATGAAGAACTGCAAAAAGCTGGCTATTTACTCGATCATTTAATGAGATTTAATTGTGTTGGCGATCGCAGAAAGCTCGAACTGATGGCTATAGTCGCCGATGTCAAGCTTTCTCTGAAGAACACTTTGCCATCTCCACCATCTTCAATCAGTGTTGAGCCTTTGGCTAGAAAGTGGAATCTTACTGAAGATGCCTCTCTTCTCATCCAGCCACTACTTAAATTTCAGACACGCCACTACACACATTCTCTCAACTGACCCTCAACATCTTATTATTCCTAATTTAGCTTTATTGTCTACTTCAGATAATAGAGGAAATATTATTTTTATTGATTTTTTAGTCAATTAAAGATATTTTGATTTTAGTAATTATGTTTTATGTCTGCATTCTAAATCACTATGTCTAATCATCAAGGCAGCTATATGCTCAATGATATTTTGCAAATGCCTGAGCTTCAGTCTATATTCGAGGTGATGGGAAAGGATAAAACTCAAAGTTTCATTCTTGCTCTGCTCAAGATTGCCAAAACTTATGATTGTAATTCTGGAGAAATATTAGATGGAATTGGCAAACGAGGAGAATATTATAAAGGTCGAGGCGGACAACCCCAAAAGTATGATGATCCCGTTGAGATCCGCATTCGCTGCGATCGCTCTTGGCGCGACCGTCTCGACAGTTATTTAGAACAACACGACATTAAAAGCCGTAATCAGTGGCTCATCGACCTCATTGATTCTCAAATCGATGATTAGATTGTCTTTTTTACCCACTTGTAACGATGCGACCGTTCTTCAAGTAGTCATTTTTGAGACTCAGGACTAGTCAAAAAATGTTGCTGGTGATACTTTAAACTTGAGGGCTAATGCCTCTATTTGTCTAACATTTAGTTTTCTTTTGCCACTCAGTATTTCTGATACCACTCCCTGAGAGCCTATTTCTGGTAGCTCTGACTGAGACAAAGAGTGTTCTTCCATCAAATAAATTAGAGCATCCACACCACCTGAAGATGGTATTGAATAGTTTTCATTGTCATAGGCTTCTATGATTATTCCCAAGGTATCTAAAAGACTGTAGAGTGGATTATCTTCATCATCTCCCACTTCATCTAGTAAGGCATTTAATCTCTCTACCGCAGCATCATAGTCTTGTTCATTTCTAATAGTTAGTAATGGTGCTATTTCTACCCATTGTTTTTTTAGTTCTGCTGCTATTACTGTCATTCTTTCCACTCTCCTTTATCGTACTCTTTATGGGTTAATACGTTTCGTATATATACTTTCTGACGATTGAAATGTATTGCTGCTATTAACCGATATTTATTTCCTCCAATATTGAATACTGTCAATTTTCCTACCAGATCTGCACTCGGAAAAGTTTCTCTCAATTGACTAAAATTATCAAAATTATTCTTCTCGATTATCCTCGACCATCTTTCTAAAGCTGTTCTACTATCTGGATTTTCTTGCCAGAAAATCTTTAAAGTTTTCTTGGTTATTAAGTGCATTTTCCTATTTTATCTCAACTTGAGATATCAGTTCTTTACTGCCCTTGATTCCGCTTGATTATCTTTTTCAAGTAATCCAAGGAGTAACCGCGATTCACCGCATCCTCCCACTTTTCCCAACTTCCAGATAAGATAACCCACTGTTCTCCTTCTCTCATCTCCTGTCCAGAGCAATAGCCCAATTCTCTAGCTAAGTCATACCAATGGCGAAATATTGTAGCTTTGTCTATTTCTTGAGTTTGGCGATCGCCTTCCTCCTCAGACACTAAATTCTTCGTCCCCCAATCTCCTTTAAGTGCTGATACGAAATACCCTGAAGGGTTTGGAATGTGCTGCTCTCGCTTCCTCGCCCTTACTAATGCGATCGCACTTTCCACTTTTTCTGCTGGGTACAGTTTCAATAAATCTTTTATCGTCCTATTAATCGGTACTCCCGCACTATCTATCAAAGGAATTAACTTACTCCAATCTTTATTGACTATATAATCAACTTTAGTGATTTTCTTTTCTTCATTAGGGTTTGACTTATCTTGCGTTGATTCTTGTTTTATTAGTAATCTTTGATTCATTTAATGAGATGTCACTAGAGCGCAAATTGAGAGTTTGGTATTTCTCACCTTGAGGTGGGGTATTGCACATCTCGACCATTTCAATGGTTTCAGCGGGGAAGCTCGCGTTATGCGGAGCGGTATCCTTTAGGACGCCGTTAGGCGCAAGAGCAACAGATGCGGACAAGTCCTTTCTCGCTTCAGCTATTTGATTATTCAGATAATCGTTTAGGCGATCTCGATCTAAGGTGTAGTAGTTTGTCTGATTCCACTCTCTCGATCTGTATCTAACTACTTTCACAATACCGAGCGTTCGCAATATATTCATTGCTTTTCTGAATTGCCATACACTAAGCCATTTGAATTGGCTATTTACCCAGTATACAAAAGTGTTGTAGACGTACTTCACTCCATTGATGATTACTCCTACTCCTTCTTTTTCCATCCAATAGTTAAGCTGTTGTACTATGATCGCTGCATTTACATCCCCTAATGCCTCTGCTATTCCCATATCGAAATGACGGGTAGATGTGGGTGATGTCGCTAAGATGCTCATTATCTCCCACCTCCCATTTATTCGGTGGCAATTGTCATTTTGTAGTGTAATGCTGTCTGGGCAATCGCACGACTGTATACGGGAGATATCTGAGCTTGAGCAGCACTTACCATCTCTCCCTGCTTCTGGGGTGTATTCATTTTAAAAACTCGGTAATTTGTTTCTGTGGCGTTCTCTTCAGTAAGCAGCACTGGTTATCTTGAGTAGTACTGCTTACTAATAGCTGATAGCTAAAAGCTAACAGCTAGGGCGATCTCCCTTTAGAATTCTGTTGGTATCGTCACTCCAAGTTTTTTTGCCCAGTATTCCCGACTGCCTATTTGATATCCAGCCCAATAGCTGTGTTGCTCTGGATTAGAGGGTTTATCCCCTATTAATCCATCGAAATATCCTACCGAATAAACATCTGTGTTTAGGCTCGCTGCTTCGTGAATTCTTTCTAACTCTTGTCTTTCTCTTTTTTCCTGTTTTACACTTAGATATGAATTAATCAGTGGGTATTGGATACTAAAAAAATTAGGAGACATTACCAGCTATAAAAACTGTAAGTATCTCCTAGTTAATTATGTGCTTAAGGAAAGTATTCTAATCAATAATCTGAGGTGCGGTTAAAGCAATACTCTCTTGGGGAGTGGGTAAAGCAGAAATAAAACCATAATCGTTGTTAGTGGTTTGCTGCTGTACGATTACGGGTAAAGCCGAGCGAGTTTTATCGGCTATTTCTGTAGTTTTGTAATCGTAGGTGGTAGTAGCCAGTTTGGGATATAAACCAATACCAATTACAGGAAGCAACAAACAGGTAGCGATAAAGATTTCGCGGGGTTGAGCGTCTGCTTGGAAAGAATCTATTTTAAGATTTTCGTTAGTTTCGCCATAAAATACTTCTCGCAACATGGAAAGCAGGTAAATAGGAGTCAAAATCAAACCGACTGCGGTTAAGAAGACTATAACTACTTTAAAAGCTTGACTGTAAACATCGCTGGTAGCAATTCCTAGAAAGACGGTTAATTCTCCCACAAAACCACTCATGCCAGGTAAAGCCAAAGAAGCCATTGCACCCGTAGTAAACATCGCAAAAGTCTTGGGCATTGTTTGCGCCATACCGCCCATTTCGTCCATCATCAAAGTGTGAGTGCGATCGTAAGTCGCGCCAGAGAGGAAAAATAATGCGGCTGCGATCAAGCCATGAGATAGCATTTGTAACATTGCTCCGTTTAAACCCAAATCTGTAAAGGAAGCAATTCCAATTAAGACAAAGCCCATGTGAGAGATGGAAGAAGAAGCCAGACGACGCTTGAGGTTAGTTTGAGCGAAAGCGGTAAATGCGCCGTAAACGATGTTAATTACTCCCAAGATTACTAGTAAGGGAGCAAATTTAATGTGGGCGTGGGGCAAAATTTCTATATTGAAGCGAATCAAACCATATCCACCCATTTTTAGTAAGACTCCCGCCAGAATCATCGAAACTGGTGCGGAAGCTTGGCTGTGTGCGTCGGGTAGCCAAGTATGAAGGGGGAAGATTGGAAGTTTTACACCAAAGGCAATTAGGAATCCGACATAGGTTAATAATTCCAAAGACAAAGGATATTCTTTAAGTCCCAATTCCGCAATGTTGAAGGTAGTGTTGTCGCCGTAAAAAGCTAGGGCTAATCCTGCTACTAGAATAAAAATCGATGCTAGTGCAGTGTATAAGATAAATTTAGTGGCAGCATAAAGACGCTTTTTGCCACCCCATATAGAAATTAAGAGGTATACGGGGACTAATTCTATCTCCCACATCAGGAAGAATAGTAATAAGTCTTGGGCGGCAAAGACGCCAATTTGCGCGCTGTATAAAACTAAAATCAGGGCGTAATATAGTTTGGGCTTGCGGTTTACTTTCCAAGAAGCCAAAATCCCTAGGGTACTAATTAAACCCGAAAGCAAAATTAAAGGCATTGATAAACCATCTACCCCAACAGACCAATTTAGTCCTATTTGAGGAATCCAAGCATAAGTTTCTTGCAGTTGAAATCCAGTATTGTCCAGTTGATAATTTTCCCAAAACCCCCAAACCATCAAGGTTAGATTGACCAAACCAGCACCAAGAGCGTATGAACGAACTGTCTTGCCATTTTTGTCGGGAATTAGGGGAATAATCGCCGACGCTACTAAAGGCAAGAGGATTATGGCAGTGAGCCAGGGAATTTGAATACTTTCCATTTTGTTAAGCACATCTACTTATACTTCTTTAGTCATTATATTAACTTTTGTAAAAAATGGTGAGATTTTAGATACAAAATAAAAATTTTATGCTTTAGATTTTCTGATAATGTATTTTGATATAATACCTTAAGCATTCAAAAAATCCGATGTCAGTTTATTCAATCTCCACAATCAACGATGGAATTACAGAACTATTTGAGAACTCAAGGACTGAAAAATTTAACTCAGGAATACAATATTAAAGTCAATCGTCACAGCGAGATTGAAAATTTAGTCTGTCTTAAATATTCGCAATTAGAATCGCCGATGGGAGAGAAGATCGTCCAGCAATGTCGGGGGATTATTTTGGATGAAGTTAATAATTGGGAGATTGTTTCCTATCCCTACGATAAATTTTTTAACTACGGAGAATGTCATGCACCTAAGTTAGATTGGGATACGGCAAAGGTTTATGACAAGTTAGATGGCTCGTTGATGACGCTTTTCTACTATGAAGGAAAATGGCGAGTGCAGTCTAGCGGGATGGCAGATGCAGCAGGAGAAGTAGGAGGATTTAAGTATAGTTTTGCCCAATTATTTTGGAAAGTTTGGCAAGAATTAGATTATCAGTTGCCAATAGAAACAAATTATTGTTTTATGTTCGAGTTGATGACTCCTTATAACCGTATTGTGGTCAGACACGACTGCAATAAATTAGTGTTGCATGGAGTTCGGGATAAAGTTAGTTTGCAGGAAGCAGAGCCCCAGATCTGGGCAAACAAATATAATTGGCGATTGGTTAAAACCTATCCTTTGCAAACTTTAAAGGAAATTATCGCTCTAACTAACGAATTAGATCCGATGACTTCCGAAGGCTATATTATTTGCGATCGCAACTTTCAACGGATTAAAGTAAAATCCCCCCAATATGTAGCGATTTCTCATCTAAGAACGGGATTTTCTACTAGAAGAATGTTAGAAATTGTGGCTACCAATGAAGGAGAAGAATTTTTAAATTACTATCCCGAATGGCGCGAACTCTATCAACAAATAGAAACTAAATACAATGCTTTGGTTGAAGAAATTGAAGAGTCATATCAAAAGTATCGCCATATTCCCGTACAAAAGGATTTTGCCTTAGCTGTCAAACATTTAAACTGTTCTGGAATTTTGTTTTCATTGCGTGCGGGAAAAACCAACAGCGTTCGCGAATCCCTAGCCAAAACCTCAATTCCTAAGCTAGAAAGTTTGTTGAATATTGATTTTCGAGAACTTGGATAACTTAGTCATCAGGTATTTAATGTGCTGGTTGAGATTGACTGGGAGACTGGGTGACTGGGAGACGGGGTGACGGGGTGACTAACAACTAACCACCGTACGGGCGAACCGCCGTTCGCCCCTACTAACAACTAACTAATAAATGAAAAAAGTACTAATTTTACAAGGATTGCCAGCATCGGGGAAATCCAGCTTTGCCAAAGAATTACTACTCGCAAATCCTGGTCGATGGGTGAGAACAAATAAGGATTTATTAAGGCAAATGGCACACGCTTCCTATTGGTCGAAAGGAAATGAAAAGTTTATCCGTAAGTTGCGAGATACAACAATTTTAATGGCACTAGAAGCAGGTAAGCACGTAGTGGTAGATGATACTAACTTCGGTAGTAATATCGATCGCATTTCTGAATTGGTTAAGGGAAAAGCCAGAGTAATTGTTAACGATTCTTTTTTAAAAGTTCCCCTTGAAGAATGTATTCGTCGAGACTTATTAAGACCAAATTCAGTAGGAAAAGACGTAATTATGAAGATGTACAATCAATTTGTGCGATCGCAAGTTACGCCTCAGATTGTTTATAATCCCGATTTACCCGATGCCATTATTGTCGATCTGGATGGTACATTAGCTATTATGGGCGATCGCAGTCCTTTTGATGTGTCTCGTTGCGATTTAGATTTGCCGAATTATCCTGTCTTAGAAACCGTTCACAAATGGCAAGATAGCAGAACGATTATTATTATGTCTGGACGTACTGACGATGGTAAAGAAAAGACCGAAGCTTGGTTGCACAAACATGGGGTGAAATACCAACATATTCATATGCGTAAAACTGGCGATATGAGAAAAGACTCTACTATCAAGCAAGAGTTATATGAAAACTTTGTTCGAGATCAATACAATATTTCTTTCATTCTCGACGATCGCCAGCAAGTTGTCGATATGTGGCGCAGCTTGGGTTTAACGGTTTTTCAAGTAGCAGAAGGAGACTTTTAAGAAAGTAGTGAGTAGTGAGTTATGAGTATATGTCTAACGTCTACACAACTTGTCCTATCTAATTAACTTTCAGCGATCTTAACTAGTAACCCAAACATATTTAGAAAATATCATGGCAATGCTAATACCAAGACTCAAACCTACTAAAACCTGAAAAGGAGTGTGTCCGAGTAATTCTTTCAATCTTTCCTCGTTGAAATTGTGTTCTTCTTGGAACAATTCATCAATTAATTGATTGAGAATTTTAGCTTGTTTACCCGCTGCTTGACGTACTCCCGCAGCATCATACATGACGATAATGGCAAACAGACAGGCGATCGCAAATTCAGCAGAAGACAAACCTTTTGTTAAGCCAACACTGGTAGCTAACGCTCCTACCAAAGCAGAATGGGCACTAGGCATACCTCCAGGGGACATTAAATAAGTTACATTTAATTTGCGACTTCTAAAAAGATCGATAACTAACTTTAACCCTTGTGCTGTAATACAGGCTAAGAGTGCCACCATTAGTATCTGATTGTGTATGAGATCGGCAACTTCCTGCATGGTTATGTCTTTTTTGTCTAGAAAATGTTGTTAATCAAAAGATGTTATGTCTTAGCGATCGCGAGTTACTATGTAGTTAGCTACCGCTCTTAATGGTTCTGCTTTAGCACCATAAATTGATAGCTGTGCGATCGCACTATCTACCAGTTCTTGAGCTTTGAGGCGAGATTTTTCCAAACCCCACAGACTAGGATAAGTAGCTTTTTGTGCTGCCAAATCTTTACCAGCAGTTTTACCTAGCTGCTCGTCTGTCGCTGTAATATCTAAAATATCATCAATTATCTGAAAAGCCAGACCGATATTTTGAGCGTATTGAGAAAGGCGATCGATTTCTGTTTGAGAAGCATTGGCTAACATCGCTCCTGTCACTACGGAAGCTTCTAATAACGCTCCTGTTTTATGAGTGTGAATAAAGCTCAAAGTTTCCGCTGTTATATCTGGTTTCCCTTCCGATTCTAAATCTAACACCTGTCCGCCAACCAAACCCGCAGCACCAACAGTACGTCCCAAGCAAGCTATGACCCTAATAATGTTTTCTGGAGCGACATTGTTAGTTTGAGTAGCTACATATTCAAAAGCATAAGCCAGCAAGCCATCTCCTGCCAAAATAGCAATATCATCGCCATATACTTTGTGATTGGTAGGTTTCCCGCGACGAAAATCATCATTATCCATGGCTGGCAAATCGTCGTGAATTAAAGACATGGTGTGGATCATTTCCAAAGCACAAGCAGTAGGCATTGCCATTTCTCTTGTTCCACCAGTCAACTCAGCAGTTGCCAAGCAAAGAATCGGACGCAAGCGTTTGCCGCCAGCTAGCAGAGAATAGCGCATTGCTTCGTAGATTTTTTCTGGTCTGGCAAGCGCAATGGATTTATCTAAAGCTGCTTCTACTAGAGTTTTTTGCTCTTTTAAATAACTGTTTAAGTCAAATTTAACGGGCGTTTCTGGCTCTTGGGTTTTTTTGTCTGCTTGCACCATACAACAGGAATATCTACTTAAATTCGGTCGATCTTTATTATTACCCGACAGGTAACTTTAACCAAGCTTTGTGAAGCTATATGTGATTTTTTTAGATTTGATTATATTGA
>NZ_JBZNBU010000256.1:0-5006 GCF_058530065.1 Waterburya sp.
AATTCCCCTCTTTTTAAGGGGGCGAGGGGGAATCTAGATAAAATCGAACCACTTTTCAGACATCTTACAAATTATGACTGGAATTTTTCTTCGCAGACATATATTTATCGGTTTCGCGCAATCTTTGACTGAGAAAACGACAAATTTCTAAAATAATATGGGGGCGTTGGGAAATGAGACTGATAAAGCGTTTCTTCTCCAAACTGAGTAAAACACAATCTTCTAAAGCGATCGCCCCATCCCAACGGGGTGCTTCGTCAAACAGAGCGATTTCTCCAAAATATTGACCTTTAATTAGTTCTTTGATGTTGGCTAATTCTCCGTCCAATTGTTTGACGATTTGGACTTTTCCTTCAGCAATGATGTATAGATTATTGCCCCAACCTCCCTCACTATAGATTGTTTCTCCTGCCAAAACTTGTTTTTGTTCCAAGGCTTCGTCGATCTGGAATAATTCATCTAGGGAAAGATTTTTAAATAGTGCCACATTGCGTAATAATAGCAGTCGATTCATAGAAGTACTTACAGGGTCAATCAAGCGATCCGAGGTGGGAAATATTTCCCGTGCCACTGATTGTACGATGGGATCGGGATCTTTGAGTAGGGCGGTAGGAATAATTGCCAGGGCTACCGATGCCCCTGTTTTGATCCAGCGATCGCCGATTCTTAAGGCTTCGAGTAAGATTTTGTAACCCTTGGTTTGCAACCATTGGGGGGTAGGCTCGATATTGGGTAGAGGTTTGTCGGAAACTGTCTCTTCTAAAAGAGGCATCAATGGTTGTACGAAACGGCGATGATCGATCGAAGCTAATACTTCTATGGCATTGGCTAAGTCACGGCGATCGCTGGTGGCTAAAATACGCCTAACTAGGTTAACCGTGCGGGAATAGCCCAAACAAGACAGGATATATAAAACTTTTTGCAACAATCTTTGTTGATAATCTTCGATCGCAATTGCTAATAGTCGCCAGCTAGGATCTTGATGGGGTATTTGCTGTTGCCATTTTCTAGTGCGATTGAACTGTTGGAATTCTGGGGCGAGATGTTTGTAGAGGATGTCGTTTGCCTTTCTGGTTTTGGTTTTGGCGATCGCAGCAATGGCAGTGTTGACTACATCGGGGTTAGCAGAGTTGAGGCTATTTTTAGCTACATTGAAACCAGATTTACCATAGGCTGCCAGGGTATGGGCTACTTGTTGTCTGACTTGGGGATGGCGATCGCTCAATCCCGATGCTACTGTGGCTAGCATTTCTGGACAATGGGTAATCTCTAGAAGTTTGTAAGCACTCCCTCGAATTAAATGCTCATCATGTTTGGTTTCGGCAACGGCTATTTTTGCCAGATGATTATTTTGGGGTTGTGCCAGGCTAGCTAGAGCTTCCAGGGCAGTGTGTTTGGCTTCTACAGAAGCTTTGGGCAGTAGATATTCAATTAGAGTAATAAATTCGGGATTTTGGCTGTGACGCACCACTCTGGCGATCGCTTTACCAATGGTATCGGTAATTTCTGTTTGCCAAAATTGTTCGGCAATTTGGCGATCTAGCTCTTGAGATTCGGTATGTTGGAAAGTAGCAATTAAACCCAGAGTTTTTACTTCATCGTCGCTGTGGTTGATTATTTGGTTGAGTTGTTGTTCGGTAAAGTCATATTGATTGGCAATTAAAATTTCTAAAGCCGTCGCCTTGACTGCCACGTTACGATCGTCTAAAAGCTGGGCAAACTTGTCCGAGATTTCTTCATTCTTAGAGCTAAATAACTGTAAAACTGCTTCTTTTAAAATTTCAGGGGCATCGGGCAAAATCGCAGTAACTTCAGGCAAAAACTGACTGGGATCTCCTAAGTTAGCAGCTAATTCTAAACCTTTTATTTGAGTATAACGATCGCCATCGGTGAGAAATTCTTTGACTATTTCCTTAGACTGGGATGGTAGTTGAATCTTTTGGCGATCGAAGTCATCGAGATTAATACTGTCGGATCTAATTAGATCTTCAAGGCTGCGAGTATAGAATTTACCCATCGGCAGACGCACCAGCAATAATAATATTGTTAGGGCGATCGCTAATCCCGTAATTTGTCCCAGGCTTAAATAAAAATGACAGATCCATAAAACTACTCCTGCCGTGGTTAAACCAACAGAATAAATCAAGCCATCGCTCAAAGCTCGAATTCTGCCTAAATATTGCTGGGGTATGGCATTATAGTTGAGTTGATGTACGGGTAAGTTAATCGCTTTATAAAGAGCGTCGCCATTAATATGCAGCCCAATAGCAGCAGCTAAATTAGTATTTAATAACACTCCCCCCAAAGCTATTAAAGTTGTCATAGGATAGACGGGGTTAAGTCTGGCTACTCCCACCCATTTTAATAAGGGGCGAGTTAAGCCGTAGAGAAAAACTACCTGAATCAAAGAAATAACAATCCGCATTAAGCCTAAAAAAGCGGTCAATTCCGATTCAGCAAAGTTATTGCCATAAATATTAAACCAAAGAAATTCGCAGCTAATATAAATTATTACTAGTAAAAAGGTGCTAGAACCTAAAAACAAAACTAGAGGATATCTTTGACCAAGATCGGGCAGAGTTTTAATCGATTCTAGCAAATTGAGCTTGGCTTCTTGTTTGGGAATTTCCAGAAGACGTTGAGAAGATTCTAAATAGAGTAACTGGCAAAAAGCGATCGCCATGAAGATAGGCAAACAAAACAGCAAGTCTCGACTGAGGAAATAACGAGACAGCAAAATCGTACAGCCACCCCCTACTAAAGTACCTACCGCTTGAGCCATACCGATATAGGGGGCATATTTTTTATACTCAAGGGTAGTAAAATAGTCGGTCAACAACCCTGGATAGAGTAGATTGTTATTAAAATCCCACTGAAAAAAGATCATAATCAACAATACATAATAAACCCAGGCTACATCCAAATTAATCAGAAACCGCAACCCCAACATCAGGAGGATGGAAATCAATAATACGTAGCGAAACACCAAAGGACGACGATAGCGATCGGCAATTTGAGAAAAAATGCCATAGGCAGGCAAAGAAGACAAGCCAATCAGGATAAATGCCACAGGCAATTCCCCCGCACCCACATGACTCACAAACAGGGAGTTGGCGATCGCCATGGCAATTACGTTATACGCCAAAACAGTGACAGCCAATAACAAAAGCTGAGTCAGGCGATCGAAAGAAAAGCGAAATAAACTCAGACGTGTTTTGATAGCTTGACCAATCATCGTGTTTCTGGATTTTGCATGGGGGTAGTTGGTGTTAGTTTAGAAGCTATTGTCTCATCAGTCTCTAAGTTTTTAACTCCATCGCTCAAATTATCGAGGGGATTAACTCGTACTAATAAAGTCAATCCCGCAGCAATGAGTAAAAATACCCCACCCATTACTACTGCTAATAAACGATCTTCATGGAGAATATGTTGCATTACCCAGCCAAACCCTAAAGAAGCGGCAATTTCAGGTAAAACAACAAAAAAATTAAAAATTCCCTGATAAATTCCCCGACGCTGGGGAGGAATCAAGCTACTCAACATGGCATAGGGCATAATTAAGGCACTAGACCAAGCAATACCAAAACCAACGGTAGTCAACAGCAGTATATAGCGATCGCCGATCCAGAGTAGAGAAATCAAACTCACGCCCCCACACAGCAAACAAATTCCATGAATTATCGGGCGACTAAAACGTTTGGCGAGGCGAGGCAAAATAAATGAAGCCACAATACAAACTGCGTTGTAAACTGCAAAACAAATTCCCGCCCACTCTATGCCTTCACTATAAAGCAAAGAATCTTGGCTGACTGCCCCAAAAATATTTCTGGCAACTGCGGGAGGAAAATAGAGTAAAAAACAAAAAATACCCAACCAAGTAAAAAACTGTACCCTCGCTAACTGTCTCATCTTGGGAGGAATTTCTTGTAAAGTCTGCCAAGTCTGTTTTATACTGCTAACAATTCCCCCCTCGTGCTGCTTTCAATTCCTCAAATTTCGTTAAATTTTGAGGCGGATATTCAGGAGTTGTGGCAATTGTCCATAAAACCGTACTCAGAAATAATATCCCTCCCAAATAAAAAGAAACCTCGATCGTGAAAGGGATTTTCCTTAAATTACTACTGGTATTATCCACCTCAAACCAATGAGAAAGTATCCAAGGCAAAACCGAAGCAGAAACCGCACCAATACCTAGCATAATGCTTTTCATGGCAAAACCTTTGGTACGTTGCTCTTGAGGTAGCATATCTCCTACAAATGCCCGAAAAGGCACCATACTGACATTGGCACTAGTATCTAAAATCCAGAGTAAGCCAGCTGCTAGCCACAAACTAGAACAATTAGGCATGGCAAACAAGGCAATGCAGCCCAAAATTGCTCCTAACAAAAAATACGGTTTTCTTCGACCCAAAAAAGTCCAAGTATAATCGCTCAAATTACCAATAATTGGCTGTACCAATAAACCAGTCAAAGGGGCAGCTAACCAAAGAATCGGCAAGCGATCGGCATCTGCGCCCAGATACTCGAAGATCGCACTCATATTTGCCATTTGCAATCCCCAAGCAAACTGAATTCCCAGAAAACCCACATTCATATTCCATAATTGCCCAAAATTTAATTTGGTTTTAGTTGCTGTTTCTGAGATATTAGCTTGTGAAGAGAGGGACATATTTTAATCATTAAGGATGTCTACTATTGAATATGTTAAGACAGGTCAAAGATTAAAGGTTAAAGGAAATATGTTTATTTTTTCTCTCTCAAATATGGAAGTAATATTTTATAACTGGTTATGCCCAGTTATAATACCAATTCTCTATAACAATGCACTAAATAAAAAATTCTTCTTTTGTACCTTTGCGTCTCTGCGGCTTTGCGAGAAACAAAATCCCAACAATATTACTGCGCTTTTCACATGGGTAGACCACATAATTAAACTTTAAAAACTAAGAACTAAAAACTAAAAACTACGAACTAGTAAATTTTCCCAGAGAGCTATTCAACTGAAA
>NZ_JBZNBU010000257.1:0-20183 GCF_058530065.1 Waterburya sp.
CTCCCTAATCCCTAACCCCTAATCCCTAATCCCCCGAACAAATTACTGAGATAGTACGGAAATTAATTAGAACGACTATACAATGGTATAAATACCTGTCCTGTACGGGAAGCAGGATTCCCCACAAGCAAAAATTTCATCAATTTGCCCAACAGAACTTACCCCCTCAAAAATACCTCTACGGTTTAACGAAGACACACTTAGATCGTTCTTACTTATCTCATTAAGCCGTTGACGATTACATCATTTTAGCTACACCCGCTTAAAAAGTTTTTTTAGTTTTAATGTACTAAAAAGGAAATCTACCGATGGACATTATCGGAAAAATTACGGATAAAATAGCAAAAAGCATGAAAAAATAGGACGAATTAAGTAAGAATACGGTTGTTTTTACTAGAAAAAAAAAGCCTAATATAAGTTAGAAAACAAAATAAATCACAGCCAATACAGTATTATCCAAGACAGGATGAGAACTTCGATCGTTTTAAACAACAATTATTGGCAATTTGATCGCCCTAGTCCAACAATCTCCGAACGGTCGAATAATTCGGTTAATACTGTATTCACCAGATTTCCTTACTGCATAAACCAACAATCTAATTGGTATTTATCAAGTACTGGAACTGAAAACAATAGCGTTGAGCAATTATTCTCATTCAGGAGCATGAAAGATGCAAATTCAAAATGTGATAGGTATTAATGGTTATACTTTGTTAGTTTATCGCACCCTAGATAAGCTCTATCACTTCAGTATTATTGATTTTTCTGGTATTCCCTTTAACTTTGATAGCATCTTTTTAACGGCAGAAGAAGCAATTGTCAAAGGGCGTGCTGCGGTGGATATTGCTTGTGATTTCGACAGCGATTTTAATTAGTAGTGATTACTGTTTAGTTGTATTAGGAATCTGATTCGCTACTAAAAACTGTTGAATCTTGCTTGCTGCCAAACGCAGAATTTGGGGATCTCTAACCAAAGCGAAACGGACATATCCTTCTCCAGATTTGCCAAATCCCGCACCAGGAGAAGCTGCAACCCCCGTATGGGCTACTAGCTTAGTACAGAAATCTACTGAATTATTTTGCCAAGGTTCTGGTAGTTTTGCCCAGACATACATAGTAGCTTCGGGGGATGGTACTTGCCAACCAATATTATTTAATGCCGTAATAAATGCGTCTCGACGTTCTTGAAAAATAGCTACAGTCTCTTTTACAGAGGTTTGCGAACCAGATAGGGCTGAGATAGCACCATCTAGTATGCCACGATATTGGTTAAAGTCAACTACTGCTTTGATTTTTCTCAAGGCAGTAATAAGCCTGTGATTGCCAATAGCATAGCCAATGCGGAAGCCTCCCATATTATAAGATTTAGAGAGAGTAAAAAACTCAATGCTTACTTCTTTTTGGGGATCGGCTTGCAAAATAGAAGGGGCGTTATGCTTGGTGCGATCGAAAACTAGATCCACATAAGGAAAATCATGGACTAAAACCAAATCGTATTGGTGGCAAAAACTTACCGCTCGTTGAAAAAATGCTAAGGGTGCGATTGCGCTAGTGGGATTGTGGGGATAGCTCAAAACCATTAGTTTCGACTTACCCAAAATATCGTGCGGGATATCTTCCAAAACTGGTAAAAAATTGTTTTCAGCTAGTAAAGGCATCCGATAAATTTCCCCTCCCGCTAAATAAACCCCTCCTGCATGGGAAGGATAACCAGGATCGAGGAGTAATGCCACATCTCCAGGGTTAAGGAGGGCTAGAGGTAGATGTGCCGTACCTTCTTGAGAGCCAATTAACTGCAAGACTTCCGTTTCGGGATCGACTGCAATCTGAAACTTGTCTTCATACCACTGAGCCACCGCTACCCGAAAATCTCTCGTTCCTCCATGAAGTAAATAGCCATAAGTTGAAGGATCTTCTAAAGCTGTGGCGATCGTATCGATGGTTGCTTGGGCTACTGGTAGATCTGACGAACCTAAAGATAGATCGATGATTGCTTGTCCCGAATTGATGGCATTTATCTTAGCTCGATCCATGTCAGCAAATACGTTGTGGGAGAGAGCTTGTAACCTTTGGGCAAATTCCATTACTTAACTGCGTTTTAATTTTTCTGAATTTATGTAAATCTCACCAAAGATTATGGCGATTCAAAATTACATCGGATAATATATCCCTGTTTATAATTTTAAAGCTTTAAGCATTCAGCTTTGAGCTTGTTCCTTTTCTTGAGTTCGATTCTATAGCTTTATCTCTCTCACCCTACTCTCTAATTTTTCAGTTCTAGTGATGAACTCCAAACACAATTCCTCTTCTTTGTCGGCGAACCATAATTCTTCTGATGACATTCGAGAAAGTATTCAAATTACTACTCTAGATAGATTAGAACGCCCTAATCAAGAACCTAAAAAAGCATTACCGCGAAATCTGAGGGGCTTTCCTCAAAAGCGACTGCATCAAGCAGCTATTGCTCGAATTTATGTGGAACAAGCAGCGGTTTATGAAGCCGAACATAACTGGCGTAAAGCGATTTTAGCCTGTAAAAACGCTCTAGAATTAGATTTTCATAATGCCGATGCTTATAAAATCTTGGGTAATATTTTATATCGTCAGGGAAAAGAAGCAGAAGCACTAGGGGTTTATGCTAAAGCTTTAACTCTCAATCCTAATTGTGCCAAGGTGTACGCTAACTTGGGTACTTTGTATGCAGATCGTCAAGATTGGCAGAAGGCATTGGACTATTACCAACAAGCAGCAATTCTCGATCCTAATTTACCTGGAACATATCGAAATTTAGCCAGGGTATGGGAAGAATTGGGAGAAACTGAAAAAGCTCTTGATTCTCTTTGTCGGGCGATCGATCTCGATCCTAGTATTTTTGCACCTGAAGATTATTTTAGTTTTGGCAGGGAACTATACCAACAGGGCAAAATTAAAGAGGCGAGTATTTTATTTGCTCATGGAATTAAACTAGAACCGAGCGCAGAAGCAGAATTAACTCAATTGGTACAGATGTTTGAGGAACTAGAAGAATGGCAACAGGCAGTCTTTTATTACCATCAATTAATTTCTTTACCAGATAGTTGCCAAGAACATAAGTTATCCCCCCAAGAAACTTCAAAACCCATTAGTAAATTATTATCAGGCTCGAAAAATAATTTAGCTGCTAGTAAAGTAACTGCTAAAAATACCCGCCATAATATTCCTTTATTACCGCAAAATGTCGCTCAAAAATTATTACCCAAAATAAAATCGAATCATACTGAGCCAGATTCAGCTTTAGCTTGGAATAATTTAGGCAGTACCTACGCTCAAAAACAACAGTGGGCAAAAGCGATTAGTTGTTATGAGGAAGCATTGCAATTAGACTCTAAATTTGTCAAAGGCTATCGTAACTTAGCCAGAGTTTATCAAAAAACAGGAGAAGATTTTAAAGCCTTAATCTATTGGTACGAAGCCTTACGGATCGAACCTAATTCAGTTGAGCCAGAAGTCTATTTTAGTTTGGCTAAAAGATTTATATCATACCAACAACCAGAAAAGGCTATTTTTTGTTTGCAACGAACAATAGAATTAGATCCTAATTTCGATCGAGCTATTGCTATGTTAGAAAAACTCCAGGAAAAAAATAAGGCTAAGGCGATCGGGCAATTAGATAACTAGGTGGGTAAAATTAATTGGAAGATGACTTTTTAGGGAAATAGGGCAGTAGGGGAATAGGAGGATAAAAGCGAAAGACGATCTCGGGCTTTATCTTTAATTCCGCCTACCTACCTAACTAATAACTAATGATATCGATTAATAAAATACCTACATCTAAAATACTATTTAGTCAAAGAGTAAAAGTACTTAGTCAATAAGAAAAAAGCAATTTTTATTGCAATTTGTTAACCAGAAACAGACGGAATCGCTGTAATACCTATCTAGCAAGAATTACAAAAATTTTTGTTCGAGCTATTTTTTAAAAAAGATTATAAAAGCCCAACATAAAGAAAATTTATTGTTTAGTAATTCAATATTTTATAGCGGAACGGCTAAAGTTGCAAATTCGTTGCTGATTCTCAATAAATAGCTTAATATTTATTTACTTAAAAAAAATTATCTATCGTTAGCTTGATCGATAGATAAGCTCAATCGATCTAATATAGTTGTAAAAAATCAGTTAATAAATGAAATGGTAAAGAAGGTACTGGTAATAGGAGGTTGTGGCAGAATTGGCAATAGTGTGGCACAAGATATTGCCAGTCATACCGATGCAGAAATTACCGTCACTTCTCGCAACCGTTTGATACAGGTAGACTCTAAATTTAATTTTTTAAGTTTAGATTTAGCAAATAAAACCAAGCTGGAAAAGGCGATCGCCAGTCAAGATTTAGTCATTCATTGTGCGGGGCCTTTTCATCACCGAGACGGAAGAGTATTGTTAGCCTGTATTGCTGCGGGAGTAGATTATATAGATGTTAGCGACCATCGTTCTTTTTACGAGAAGGTAATTAAATACCACGAAAAAGCGATCGCTAGTAATATTACAGCTATTCTTAATACAGGGATTTTTCCTGGTATTTCTAACAGTATGGTCAAGGGAGGAATAGAAGAGTTTGATCGGGCTTCTAAAATTCACCTCAGTTATATTGTTGGCGGATCGGGTGGTGCGGGCTTAACTGTGATGCGGACTACTTTCTTGGGGTTGAGAAAGAAATTCTCAGCATTAATTAATGGTAAGTGGCAAGATGTTCTACCCTATACCGAAAGAGAAACCATTGAGTTTCCCCAGCCTTACGGTAAGACAGGGGTATATTGGTTCGATATGCCTGAAACTCTGACATTTGCCGATTCTTTTGATGTAGATACTGTAATTACTAAATTTGGTTCGATTCCCGACTGGTACAACCATTTAACCTGGATTACCGCCCATGTTTTTCCCGAAAATTGGGTAACTAGCCCCAAAGGAATTGAATTCTTTTCTCAAGTTAGCTATTTAATGACCGAAGTTACCGATCGCTTTAGCGGTATCGGGGTGGCGATACGAGGGGAGATTGTGGGGGAAAAAGACGGAAAGGAAAAAACATACTGCGCTACGATGACTCATAATAATACAGCGATCGCAGCAGGGATAGGCACTGGCACGATCGCGCAACTGATTTTGGAGGGTAGATTAAACCAGCCAGGAATTTATCCTGTAGAACGAGCTTTATCTACCGATTTATTTATGGAAGTTATGGAACAAAGGGATATTAAAATTGTCGTTAATGGTTAACTGTTAATGGTTAACTCGCGGTCGTCTTTGGACGATTTTAGATCGGTTGTCAATTGTTTGTTATCCATTGTTAATTGTTCGTTGTTGTCTGCTTCTACGGCATCATAAATCTTTTGTAAGATTTGAGGATCGGCACTCATAACTCGATTCCAACTGGGAATCACAGGACGAAGTTGGGGGTTTTGCAAGAAAGCATTACCCGCATGAATAATCGATTGGGAAAATAATTCTACTGCCTTTTCTTCACTATGGCGATCGAGGGTTAAACCGTTCATAATCGCGTCGCTATGATAGCGTTTAATATAGTTCAAAGCAGTACGATAGTAAGTAGCTTTAATGGTACGGAAAATCTCTTGAGAAAAGACATGACCGTTAGCTGCCATTTTACGGAAAAAGACCTTGCAAATATCAATGGACATCCTTGATAAACCTTTTTCCCGATCTTGTAAAGATAGATCTTGATGCTTATGATCGTAAGCGTTAGCAATATCTACCTGACAGATTTTATTAACGTGATAGTTGCGATAAACATCATCTAGAATCCCAATCTCCAAACCCCAATCGTAGGGAATGCGAACGCTATTAACCACATCGGCAGACATGGAAAATTCCCCCGATAAGGGATAGCGAAAGCTTTCGATGTAGTCTAAAAAAGGAGTCTCGCCAAAAATCTTTTTCAAAGTCCTGACCAAAGGACTAACCAACAGGCGCATGACGCGACCATTGAGTTTGTTATTTGCTTGACGATAATAATATCCTTTACAGAATTTAAAATCGAATAAAGGATTGGCAAGAGGATAAAGCAATTTAGCCAGTAAACCTCGTTCGTAAGTGAGAATGTCACAATCGTGGAGAGCCAAAATTTTGGCACTGTCACTAGCTAGAAAATAGCCCATGCAATACCATACGTTAAAGCCTTTGCCTCTTTCACTGGGAGCTAATTCCTCTTTCTGCAAAAATTCATTAACTGCCTTCATTCTAGGACCATCGTTCCACAAAATTTTGTGTTCTTGAGGCAATCTGGCAAAGTATTTTTTGGCATACTCAAATTGAGTTTGGTTGGCTCGATCTAAACCAATAATAATTTGATCCAAATACTTAATCTTAGCTAGTTCGTCTACAATATGCCCCAGTGCAGGACCTTCCAATTCCGAGAATAAACAAGGTAATACCAACGCCATCGGCGCAGAAGTTTTAGCAATGTGCAACAGTTCTGTTTCGAGAGATTCGATAGAACGATTATGCAAGTCATGAAGAGTAGTTATATCTCCATTTTGAAAGAAGTCAGCGATGATACACCTCCCAAAGATTAAATCTATCTAAAATATACCCAAAAAAAAATATTTAAACTGTGACCAAACACTCAAAGACATTCGGTTAGGAACAATCCTCATAAAATTCTTAACCAATGCTTACTGGATCAATTTTGCTTCCAAGATTGAAAAATCAGGTTTTACAAAGACATTAAAGCTAAACTTGATTTATTAGTCAATTAAATCTGCTACAATAAATAAGTTGATTAAAAATTCAATTAAAAGATTTTTATGATACTATAGTACTAATCAATAACGATCTACGATTTATCAATGACTATGAATAACTATCAAGATTTTGGCTTTAACAGCGAAGAATTTTTAGGCAAACTTGTCAATATCCCTTATTGTCAGTTCTTAAATGCCAGTAGCAAAAACTATGGAATGGCAATTACTCCTGCCAATGCAGAATTGGCAAACTTCCAATTAATAGACAGTTGGAAACCTATCGAACATGAATTTAGCGATGGTACGAATGAAACTCTGCTCTTGAACAACAAACCAAGATTGTTAGTTATTAATCGCTCTCTACCCTTGATGAGTAGCGAAACAGAAACCATTCCCTACAATAAGGAAAAATTTCAGTCTGGAGAATATAAAGCCTTTTCTTACGTTGTGGTTTGGTTTGTAGATGAGAATAATCAACCCCTATCAGAATTACCTTTCCGTCTCAAATGTTCTGGTTATGCGGGCTTAACTTTCTTGAAAAACTATAGCTACTACAACAACCCTAGTTCCTTCTGTAAAAAATTCTTGCAAGTATATAAAAATTTGACGGGCGATCGAGCTATAGATAAAAACGAAATATTTTACGCTCACGGCGTTTACCAGCCAACCCTAATCAGACAAAAAGCAACTTCCACAACTAACGGACAATCTAGTTTTGCCGTAATGACCAAGTCCTTTTTAGAACCAACAAATAATAACTTTGGCTCTTTAATTATTAAAAATGGTTCGGAAATGAGTAATAAAATTAAAGAATATATCGAAACTACCAAATCTTGGTTACAAATTGCATCTGCAACACCAGAAAGTGATAATTATGAAATAAAAACCGAATCAACAATGCCAACAACAAAAGAAAGATTGAATATTAAGCCAATTTCCGAACAAAATGGTATTGAAGCTGGTTTAACTCCAGAACCAATTCCTTTTTAGTTTGTTTACACAATAAATATATACAGATTAATTGATGCGTAACATCAGTTAAATAATTGAAATATCGCTCGAAACTATCCAACAAAACTAAGCATAGCTTCTGCGGTTGGTTGAGGTTTTTCCAGATGGGGAACATGACCGCAATTATCAATCCAAACTAGCTTGTTGTTGGGTATTCCCTGAGCAAATTGTTCTGCCCCTTTTATACCAAGGATTTTATCTTGTTTGCCCCAGACTATGAGGGTTTCTGGTTGAATCTTGGCTATTTCTTGAATAAACGAACCATAACCGCCATTTTTAGTAAAAGCAATTAAAGATTTGTTCCAATTAGGACACTTTAAATGTAGTGTGGCACAGGTGCGTGCGTCTAGACTGGCAAAACTTTTATCGAAGTAGGCAGTTTCGCTAATGCTCTGACGTACTTTAGGATTGCGTAAAAATTCTGTAGCAAAATAATCGAGGGGTGGAAACATAAATTTGCCGATCGCAGGTTGTTTGACCAAACCAGCACTATCTAACAAAATTAATTTTGCTACGGCTTCGGGATAGGTGAGAGTAAAATCGAGCGCTGCTGCACCACCCATGGAAGCACCAGCCAAGATAACTGGTTGTTTAATCTGAGTTTGCCAAAAATGATAGAGATGAGTTTTTAGATTTTCCGTATTCAAAGGAATATCTAAGTTACGCTGAGAAAAACCAAATCCTAATAAATCTACCGCCCAAGTAGACTGTTTTTCTGCCAATAGAGGAATTAAACGGCGAAATTCTAATAAAGAACTGTCAAAACCATGTATTAATAAAACTGGTATACCACCTTGTCCTTGATTAATATAGGTAGTTGCGATAGCTTCTGGACTTAAAGGGGTAGTAATGGGAGCAACTTTGATTTCTTTTGCCAAAGCGATAGAGGTAGATTCTGTTAGAGTATTAGCTTCAGCAGGAATATAACTGGGAAACATTAAGGATCTTAGTTAAGCTTTTAATTAATAGTTTTTTATAATCTCTATTCAACTTATCGCAAAACTAGACCTGATAGTAGATCTGTCTTGAAAATAGACAATTAAGTTGAACCAAAGTTAGCAATTAGAATTAGAAGCTAAATATTCTTCATTAGACAAATCTGCTAAAAAACGATCGCGATCAAATTGATAGTCATCGCCCAAAAAGTTCATAATTCTTTCGGTATCTTCTAAAGCATTTTGCAAGCAAGTAGAAGCCCCTGGTGAAGGGGTAATATTGAAAATAATTTTATCGCCGATAATTTTAGCTTCTCCCATTTCTAGAGCTTGGGTATTGAGGTTAACTACTTGAGGGCGAACTCCACCATAACCCCGAGCGTAACTAAGATTATCGAGTTTAATTGTCGGAATGATTTTTCTAACTTCTTTGATAAACAAACGTTTGCCAATCACAGGGAAGTCGTAAATAAAATTGAGGGCAATATATTTAAGGATAATCGGATCGGAGAGAATTTTAATAAAACTACGAATCGCTTTAAGACTCAACCCCGCAGTTTGAAAATATTCGATCGCACTAGAATAATTGTGACGTTCTAGTAGGGGTAAAACTTTGGCTGTAGGACCAAAACGAGCGATCGTACTATTGTGAACTTCGGGATCGCCATGTATCGCGGCAAACGGCAGTTTTTTGCGCTGTACCGTATAAACTTTACCGTTCAACAAACGGGGAGCAAAATAAAAACTCCCTGCTACGCTGAGTAGAGCATAATTCAAACCATAGCCCAAAGATTTGGCAAACAGCAAACTGTGCGCCCCCGCAGCCACGATAACTACTTTGGCTGTAATGATTCCTGCCGTAGTTTTGAGCTTATATTGGTGGTTTTCTTGGTTAATAGTTTTAACTTTAGTATTGAATAATAGATCGATATTTTTTTCTTTATTCTTTAAAGCATTAGTTAAAAAAGACCGAGACAAGCCATTAAAATCTACCGTATAACCTTCATCGGTATAGAGAGCGATGATTGCTTCATTCTCACTTCTAGAAGCTATGACTTGCGGTTCTTTTTCGCCAATTGTGGCGCGATCGAGCAGTCTGAGATCGGGAAATAGTTGCTTAAATTCTTGGTATCTTGTTTTGAGTTGATCGACTTGCTCTTGACCTACTCCCAGTACCATCTTGTGATACTTAGTATATATACTTTTCTGTTGGTCTTCAGTTAACAAATAATTTTTGACTAAACAAGCTCCTGCATTGACTTTAGTAGCTTTTTCTAGAGTATAGTTAGTTTCAATATCGCCAAAGTGAAGAGTTTGGCTGTTGCTATTAGTATAAGAGTTAACTAATGCTACGTCTGCTTCTTTTTCGATCGCGATAATACGGTTGACATTGCTATATTTGCTGAGAGTATATAGTAATGCCGTGCCACATACACCACTACCAACGATCGCTACATCGTAACTTTGACTATTATTCATTGAATCGAATAAAATTCATCTACACTAATATCCTATCTGTTGTGGTGGGTTATAAAAGAAATTGTTCATCAATTGATAACTTTTACTTTTACCAGATAACTAAATAACTAATTTTCCCAAATAAATACTTTTCTAGCAATGATTCTTTCACCGTTGATTTAACAAACTCGTAGCTTCAGTCGCGGACATTGGTCGAGCAAATAAATAACCCTGTCCGTATTCACATTGCAAATCTAAAAGCAGATCGCATTGGGATGTTCGTTCAATACCTTCGGCAACAATATCTAAATTAAATACCTCTGCCAATTTAACAATAGTTTTGACCAATTCTAATTGATGTAGATTCTCTTCCAGATTTTGAACGAAAGAGCGGTCTATTTTCAATGTATCAACGGGCAAACGATGCAAATAACTCAAAGAAGAATAACCAGTACCAAAGTCATCCATAGATAGCTGTACGCCCAATTTTTTCAGTTTTTCGGCGGTATCTAGCACAATTTCAACGTTTTCAATAATTTCGCTTTCGGTAATTTCCAATTTCAAACAAGAAGGATTTAAACCCGTTTCCTCTAAAACCCGAGCGATAATATCTCCTGCATAGGGTTGAGAAAACTGTTTTCCCGCCACATTAACACTAATAAACGCCAATCCTGAATCGGGATTCTGTTGTTGCCACCTTACCATTTGTTGGCAAGCAGAGCGCAATACCCACCAGCCGATTGGAATAATCAAACCCGTATTCTCTGCCAGGGGAATAAAATCGTTGGGTGGGACTCTGCCTTTATCGGGATGTTGCCAGCGCACTAAGGCTTCAAAGCCTACTAGCTGTCGGTCTATTAATTTAACTATCGGCTGGTAATGGAGTTCAAATTGTTCTAGTTCGATCGCTCGTCTTAGTTCATTTTCCGATTTAAACTTAGCAATACTTTGCAGGTAGGCAGCCGACTCAAAAACTACGCTACGAGCTTTACCTTTATCTTTGGCTTGGTGCATGGCTATTTCGGCATCTTGCAGGGCTTCGAGTAAATAGTAGTCAGCTTTATGTTCGGGAATCTCCTTCGGGTTGGTAATTGGGGCAATGCCAATACTAGTAGTTACCAGTATCGAATGCTCTCCCACTTCGATAGGTGTAGAAAATTCTTGTTGAATTTTACTGGCTATTTCTGAAGGATAGCTAGCGAGATCGAAACCAGATAACAAAATAGCAAATTCATCTCCACCGACGCGAGCTAAAATGTCTTGACTCTGCAAGCAAGCAGTCAACTTGTTGACGATCTCTACTAACAGCTTGTCTCCCACCAGATTGCCAAAATTACGATTGATATATTTGAAACGATCTACATCTAAACATAAAACTCCAAACAGATAATTAGAGTTAGACGGAATCTGGGATAATTCTTTTAGGTTTTGAATAAATAACTGACGGTTGGGTAAATGAGTCAGGCGGTCGTAATTGCGATCGCAGTCAAGTCGAGCTTGATTTGTTTTTTGTTCGGTAAGATCGGTCTGAGAACCAACCAGACTAGTTACTACCCCAGTCTGATTTTTCACTGCCATACACTTACAAGACATATAACGATATTCTCCATCTTGATGTAACAGAGAATATTCCATTTCAAACCGAGGGATTTTTCCTTGCTGACAAGCAGTTAGATTGCTGCGTAATTTAGCAATATCTGCATGGTGAACTCTCGCCAACCATTCTACAGGATTATTTTTAATCTGTTTGTGGTTGCATCCCACCATTGATTTCCAACGAGAAGAATAAAAAATTTGGTTAGAATCTAAATTCCATTCCCAAAGACCATCATTAGTAATTTGAGACAGAATTTCATATTGTTGCCCGCGATCTTCCAATGCTTCTGGTGGCTGTTGTTCTTTTCGATCCAATTTCTTCTCAGGAATACAAATCATTTCTATGTTTGATTCTCATTTATTATCGATTGATTAGGAAAAAACGCCGTGTTATAGATAGGTATCTACCAAGTTATTTGTCTCTCATCGGTTGTACCAAGATTTGGCTATGTGTCTACTCAGTAGTAAATGTGCCAATCTTTGTCTAGGTAACTATCTTTTAATTTACGAGCAAAATAAACTTTTAATTTACTCTGGGTCAATATTAGGAGATTAATAAGTTAATTATTATGTTTCTTAATCTATTTTTCAGATTTAATGGATAAAGAATGGCTTTTCATTAAAATCTATATTTTTTTAATATAAATATTAGATGAAGTAATTAATGCAAATATATTTTCACACTATATATAACAACAATAATAATAATAAATATAGAACAGTTATTTTTTATTCTTTATCATGCGATCGCTGTTGCTATTTTTCGCTCGACCTAAAGTTATAAACATCTATATTTCAAGAATATTTAGGTTGAACCACAAAACCCGATATTCTGGCAAATGCGATCGACGCATCAATATTTTCTAGCAGATATTTTCTGTAATATTTAACTTTAAAATTAGATTTCCTGAATATTTGTAAAATAAAGCACATTTTAGAATAGATTTAACAATTCAAGCAACTTAACTTTTAGTCAAATCCGATTAATTAAATTACCAAAAATATAATTACTTATTAATTATAGGCAGCAGTACTAGAATTTACAGACGCTCGCGAAAATAAACCCGATGGAGATTGCAGATTGGAGTGGCATTATTTCCTTGCAAGGAAACCAAGCCCGCACTCTCTAACTTATAAGCAGCAATAGAATTCAAAATTACTGGTTCTTCAGACATCACAACTGTTTTGAAAGCATCTCTCAACTCTGGATATTGTTGCAGAAATACAAGATGACCCCTTAAATGATCTCGATAAATGCTAGTTTCTGTAGTTGCTTCTTCTAGCAGTTTTTTTAAATTGTTTTCTTGGGTAACCAAATGACACAAAGCTAAATTCAATAAATAAGGATGACCGCCAACAATTTCATGTAAAGATTTAAAATCTTCTAAAGCCAGAGGGGGATCGCACATATCTATACCATAACGAGCGATTAACTCTTGAGTTTGCTTCCAATCAAACTTGTTTAAACGAATCGATAAACCCACATTAAATGGCGATTGATTCAAACTGAGAGGGATATAAATTTCAGTAGAGTGGGTAACGATAGATCTATACTTTTGCCAGACTCGAACATTATTAGCTTCTTCATGCCAAAAACGTAACAAAGGCAAAAACTCTTGAGCTACTTCGGGAAAACTAAATAAACGATTGACTTCATCCAAGGCAACGACTAAAGGACTATCCAGTTGTCCTAAAATATATCCCTGCAAATAAGTAGTGCAACTAACCTTAAACCCCAAATCTTCATCCCAATATTCATCCAATAAAGATTCGATGCCCAATTGCAAAGCAATGTTGGCACAAAACCAGCGCAGCAGACGCTCTAAATTGCTAATTACGCTATCTTCTGCCTGTAGTAAGTTGAGTCTGACGGTAGAGTAACCGCGCTTTTGGGCGTAAGCTAAAATTCTCATAACTAAGGAACTTTTGCCCATCTGTTTCGGGGCTTTGATTCTAATTAATGCTCCAGGTTTGATAATTTCTTGATAGGCTTGAGATTCGCTAGGAGGACGTTCGATATATAAAGAAGAATCAAGAGGGACGGGAGTTTGGGGCAATTCTAAAGCACTAATATAACCAGCAGGAGATTTTTTATCTTCTACTTTGCCAATTTGCTGTCGTAAAATAGAGCGAAAGTTATTTTTAGTAATTTTTTCCCCAAAAGCTTCCGATAAAAGTTGCCACAGTCGAGAACCTACAACTCTAATATAATCAGGATCGTAACCAGAACCTTCCGCAATTTCTTGATAAGTTTTTCCCAACCAACACTGAGTTAAAATTAGCTCTTGAACTGAGTTCAATCTCTCTGGCTGAATTGCATTATCCACAAGATGCAAGGCTTCTTCAATAGTTATCATGTTGCTGTTTAGTTTTGGTCTTCCAAGATTATGGGTAAGATTAGTGGAGGCGAAAATTGCTCGGGAAGCTATCAGCTAATTAACTGCGGAGTCTATTCAACTGAAAACGGCTATAAGTCAAATATGTAAAGCTTGTATATTATATTTGCGAACAAAATATCAAAGAGATTTAGATTTTGATTTTAAAATTAATTGTTACATAAAATTATTTATCTTTTAGCTTCCAGCTTTTGACTCTGAGAAAAGAGAACTTTTTAACAGTATTAAAATTTTAATATTGTAATGTTAATGTAACTATCCTCTTGCACTTTTGTGTGAATGTACGATCGATCTTAATTAATCTAAAGAAATTTTGGGTGAAGGAATAAGACCTGGCTTGTATAGAAAAGAATTAATATTGCTGAGAGTTTGTAGATCTGGTTTTGGCAGCAAATTACTGGTGGACTCCAAAAAAGCAAAAGCTTGACGAAATTCTTGAGGGCTGCTGTTAACTGGCGCGTCAAAATGACAGGGAATAACTCGCGTAAAATTCCAATTAGCTATTCGATCTGCCCAAGCTAGAGTTTCTCTGGGAGCGCGATTGAGGATGAGAATTTGTAAGATGGGGGCGACTAACAAACGACCGTTGCCTCTTAAAATATTAAAACAATTTTCCCAATTAGCTTGCCATTCAAAAGGATATAAACCCAAATAGGCTTTAACAGAGCGGTTGGGCGATCGCAGGGCAGATCGAATAGTTTTACCCAAACTAGGCACTTCAAGGACGCTAGAGCGGAAATACATGGCAAATAGGCAAATTCTACGCCAACCCTTAATGCGGTTTGCAGGGGTATCGACGATCGCTTCATTGCCACTTTCTCTAGCATGAAACAGTAACGGATATAAATCCTGCTCGATAATTTCTGGAGGGTAGTCGGGTATGGAAACAATTGAATCTGTTAATAAAAGGGTTTGAGACTGTTTGTGTAAAAAAGCCACCTCTTCAAATTGACCCAAACGCAGATCGATCTTGTCTAAAATAGCGTAGTCAAATTCAGCTGCAAAGGGAGTCTGGCTGCTATCGCTGGGTAAAACTTGAGTGCGATCGCCAGGGAAGCCCAACCAACTCAAGGGTAAATTGACGGGAAAGCTCCATTGATGGGGGGCTACATACACTGTAGCGTTGGCAAACTTACGGGCAAATGGACCAACGCAATTTTTATGTTCTAAACCCGAAATAGTGGGCAAAATAATATATTTTACTGCTCCATAACGTTCCTCCAATTCTCTAACCAAACCAATACATTCAGCCGTTGGCGCGACGGGGGCATAGACTAGCAATCCTCCCGCTTCCAACCTAATAACAGTCATCCGAATGGGAACTACTACATAAAAAATTCCTTGAAGTTGATCGAAAGTCCAAATAGTATCTTTTAGTACCTCTTGGCGAATAGTCCGCCGTTTGCTGTAGGGATAAATCGGTACATTTGTCCAAAAACGCCAATGATAATCTTGTGAATTTTGCCCTCGACGATTTGACTCAGTATTTGCTTGACTCACTATTTTTTCAACTATCGGTTATCAAAGATCGATTTTATCAACAATGGAGGATTGGAGATCGTTCCCCTGGATTTGAGTTTATATGTTGCTCTCTTAGATTAATTCTTTAAGATATAGTTACTGAAAATTTAAAGAATATTAACCCCGTCTTAAATGAAAAGTAATTGGTTAATCTGCTCTTCAAGTGATTCGACTCAACAAGTACTATACAAAACTCTTTTCCTAGAAAGTTTGACCGTTACTTTTGCTATTTCGAGCGCCTTGATTTTGGGAGATTCTCCAGAGCTTCATTTTCGAGAAGAAGGGTTTATTACCTATGTATCTTGTATGCAGCTTGCGATCGCGGCGATTGTAGCGGGGCAAATTTTTGTCATGACCAAACAAACTGAAAATCGAGAGTTAGCTAAAAGTCGGAACTTTTGGTTATTTTCTAGTTTGGGCTTGTTGTTTTTAGGTTTGGATGATGCTTTTGAAATTCACGAACGACTCGATCTCTGGTTGCACGATCTGTTAAATATTCGAGAAACGATGTTAACCGATCTTGCCGACGATTTGATTGTGGGAGGGTATTTAGTATTATTTCTGGTATATATTTTGAGTCAATGGCAGACAATTAAATTGTTTAAAAGCTCTTTTGTTTTCTTCAAGGGAGGATTTATTTTGGCAATAGCAATGATAATTTTGGATATTGCTAGTAATAATAATTTTTTTGCCTCGTTGATTTTTAACGATTCCGATCTAGTTCGAGCTTCAAGACAATGGCTCGGTACTATTGAAGATTCAGCTAAAATTTTTGCCGAAGGAATGATTATTGTGGGGTTGTATTGTTGTCGCCAGATAGTCAAAAGGCAAATTAATTCATAATATCAGCGATCGCTGTTTCTAATTGAGACTGTTTTAACTCCGTGACAATAAAAACTTCCTGTACGGTTTTACCATGACGGGCGATCGCTTTGTAGCCACCGCGAATGGGAACGGAAATTTTGAGTTTAATCTTAGGAATATGACTTCTGGTTTTTTTAATTCTGCCAGGAGTAATAGTGCTAATCCCCTCACACTTGACGAGTTTTTCTAAAATTGGAATTAACCCATCAAGATGTGTGGAGTGATTCCAGACTAACCGACCATCAGAAGCCATAATTTTACCTGTGATTGAATACTTGCGATCGATTATGCCTCTTCCAAGGGTGCCATAGTCAAGCCAGCCCGCTTTAATTGTTGATGATATAATTCTGCTTGTTCTTGAGGGCCCACCCATACCAAAGCTTGCCCAGTATTATGAATTTCATCGGCTAAATCTCTGGCTCGATCTGCACTCATCCCTGGAATATAGGTCACCAAACATTCTATAACGTGCTTGAAAGTATTAAAGTCGTCATTTAAAACAATAATTTTATAGTTAGGATAGTGCTGCTTGATTGTTTTACTATACTTCTCTTTAATTACAGTGGGGGTAGCAGTCATCTTTGTAGAACCTTATAAACTAACTTGCTTGATACTCAAATTAACCTAACGATTGTGACGATTAATTTTAATTTACAAATAGTCTAGCTACTTTTAACTATTTCTTCAAAATCGATCTGCACTGTAGCTATAAAACTTAAATTTGCTATTCTTTAACTTTCAATACCATTAAAATGAAAATTGCAATCGGCTGGCTATATCCTACATTAATGAGTACTTATGGCGATCGCGGTAATGTTATTTGTCTTCAACGGCGATGTCAATGGCGGGATATTGAAGTAGAAATTTTACCCCTCACCAGAGAAACTAGTGCGGCAACCTTTCAGCTGGCAGACATTATTGTCGGAGGAGGAGCGCAAGATCGCCAGCAAGAAATTGTCATGCGAGATCTACAAGGAGAAAAAGCCCAAGCTTTGCAAGGCAAATTGGATTCTGGTACGCCAGGAGTATTTACCTGCGGATCGCCACAACTGTTGGGACATTACTACGAACCCGCTCTAGGTCAAAGAATTGATGGTTTGGGTATACTAGACATGACCACCAAACACCCTGGTATCGAAGCTCAACGCTGCATTGGTAATCTGGTTTTTGAAATTACCGCCGAGCCTTTAGCTGGGGAATTGACAGCTATTTTAGGGGAGAAACCCTTAGTAATTGGTTTTGAAAATCATGGTGGTAGAACTTATCTAGATCGGGTACAACCCTTGGGTAAAGTAATTAAAGGCTATGGCAACAATGGAGAAGATCGCACCGCAGGAGCTTTTTATCAAAATGCGATCGCCACTTATTCTCACGGACCTTTGCTACCTAAAAATCCGTTTATTGCTGACTGGTTGATTCAAAAAGCTCTCACTAGAAAGTACGAATCGGAAATAAAGTTGCAGGCGATCGATGACTCTTTGGCTGTTGCAGCCCGTAAAGCAATGTTACAACGTCTTGACTTATCTAAGTTTATGGCAACAGTTTAAACTTTTTTTGTTAATCTTTGCTTTAACTTGCGTGCTATGCAACGCAATTTGCCTTAGTATTGCAATTAGATAAAATATGCAAGATAATTTTGCAACGTGCAAGATCGTCTTGCAACCGATCCTTAATAAATGCAATTGCAACCAAAACTATGACAGTAAAAGTACTAGATAATGGTTCTGCTGGAATTTTGGTTCTTATCATTCCCTTTGCCTTTGGTTTTGTAGTCTTATATCAGCTATGGCCCTTTTTGCTCGGATTCGCAGCATTAATCGTGGCTCTTAAAATTTGGCAAAACTATCAATGGCAAAAGTGGTGTGGTGAAATCAACCCTTACTTCAATCAATTGATTAAAGAAAACAAGGGTCAGTTAACTCCAGTAGATTTAGCCCTAAAAGCAAATCTTACCCCAAGAGATGCCAAAACATTTTTAAGCCGCAAAAGCGAAGAGTATGGCACTCAGCCCAAAAAAGTTAAAGACCGAGGTTTCGTTTATTATTTTCCTACAGCCAGTGCTTTAGGTAGTATTCTTGACGATAGCGAGCCAGAACCAGCGATAAATTCCTATCAACTAGCAGCTAAAGAATCTAACAAACTATCTGTTAGGGGAATCGCTCAACTGGCCAAACAAGAACAAAGCCAGGAAAAAAATGCAGCGTCAGAAACATCTTCAACTGTCGCCCAGTTTACCAGAGAAGAATCATCAGCTGCTACGGCAACAATAGAACCAGAAACAGAAACAATTGATTCAGAAGCTGATTCAGAAATTACTGAAAATACTTCTATTAGTTCTGGAAACTCTTTAATTCAAGCCGAACTGGCAAAACGTCTCGATCTAAATACTAGCACTGTTGGGAGACGTAAATCCGATCCAGATTTTGAAGAGTGGAGTCAGAGTAAAGATCCTGAAGGAATAGCTTGGAGATACGAACCTGAAACTAAGCTATTTGTGGCAGTCGTTCCAAACTAATTTTTTGCTGTTTTGTCATTTAATCTTAGTTAGAGATCGGGGAATTAACTAGTAGGTGTAGTTATTAGCTCTTAGCTTTTGAGTCATCTCTGTAAAATATATCCCTAAAAAAAGTCTCAAAAATAAAGCATTTGTCAAACTTAATCGAATAAAAGTATCAGCCTAAACCAAACTCAGGTTATTTGATTTTCTTTTCCGATTTAGCCCTCAAAGCGATGCCTTTATCCTACAGGACTACCTTCGGGGGGTGCGTAGCGGTATGCTAAAGCACTAGCTTCCCGTCGTCCTTTAGGGCGCAATTGCCATTAGATGTGGAAAAGTAAATAATCGTGCTATTTTGGCACAATATTATAGGGGATTATAGAAAAACTCGATCTATAGTCCCCTATTGCCTGTTTGGGTATATTCGAGGGATTGATAGATTATTAATATGAATAATCAAAGTACTTGGGAATGGCAGACGGTTGGAGGAAAATCTTGGCTAACTTGTAATTTATTATCTGCTTGGCAACATGGATTTTTTACTAAAGAATATTATCCCCACACTCCCGAACAATTAACTTCTATTTTGCAGCCAGAAACCGAAGCTTATCGAGTCAAACAGGTACACGGAAATCTGGTTCTCGCTCCCCAAGAAATAACTCAGAAAATTACCTCAAAAGATTTACAACATCCTTTTCCCGATGCAGATGCGGTGATTAGCGATCGCCCTAAGCAATCGGTTTGGGTTGCTAGTGCTGACTGCACGCCTATTTTAATTGGGGATCTTCAGACTGGGAGAGTTTGTGCGATTCATGCGGGTTGGCGGGGTACGTCTCAATCAATTGTAAAAGTAGCGATCGCCCGTTTTGTAGAATTTGGCAGCAAGGGAGAAAATTTGCGTATTGCGATCGGTCCAGCAATTGGCGGTAAACTTTATCAAGTAGACCATAAGGTAGCGATCGAAGTGGGCAAAACTATTATTGCCGATACTAAAAATAAATCCGATCTAGAGATTTTAGCAGAATTAAAACAGATACCCAATTCCCCCGTCTTAGAGGATAAATTGCCTGGTAAAGTTCGCCTTAGCGTACCTAGAGTAAATCAAATACAATTAGAACAAGCAAACCTCCATCCCCAACAAATTGCCCTCGCCGAAGATTTTTGTACTTACCA
>NZ_JBZNBU010000258.1:0-34745 GCF_058530065.1 Waterburya sp.
AATTTACCGTGGCAAAAATTAATTTTCGTGTTGTTGAAGTAACAAGTAAAAAGTAACGAGTAACGACAATGGACGCTGCTACTCGTTACTCGTTACTCATTACTTAAA
The DNA here is from genome assembly GCF_058530065.1 of Waterburya sp. Taxonomy (NCBI): domain Bacteria; kingdom Bacillati; phylum Cyanobacteriota; class Cyanophyceae; order Pleurocapsales; family Pleurocapsaceae; genus Waterburya; species Waterburya sp. Next base: position 109 of record NZ_JBZNBU010000258.1, read on the forward strand.
GCGTCGAACTCCCACACCTTTTTTCGTTCACCCCCGATTGACATATCTATTTGACATATCTATTCCATTAGCTCACTACCTCAATCCTCGACCCTAGCTATCTAATTTTGAATTAGGGTAGAATTACCTGTTTCGATCGCAGGTAGTCTAAAAAAACTGATGTTATAACGTAGAAGACTATTAAATAATTAAACCGATCGAGTTAACATTAACCTTATGTCTACCATAGAAAAAATCAAGCCTGCTGGTAGGGCTGATGTAATTATTTATGTACCTTATTATTCCAAAAATAAGCATAGCTGGTTGCCTCACGCGATCGCATTATACCGACAAGCATCTTTAGAAGGAGAGCGACAGGTAGAAGGAGGAGAGCCAATTCCTTTTGTAGCTAGTTGGTATGTATCTAAATTACCTTCAGAATTAACTCGTTGTCGCTTGCAATTTGATGGACAGGCAGAATTAAGTTATGAAGTAACATTGTCTAACTCAGAGTTTATTGATTACCTAATTGATGTCATCATGAACTTTAAACGTTCTAAGACAACAGATTTTCCTAATAGCTTTTACCGAAAATTGTTGCGCTTGGAATAAACTCATAAAAACCAACTGAAATTCACAAGGAGTGCGAGCGTGGCGAAATCGGCTAAACATCTTCTCATAGCTTCAACTGAAGCTCATAGCGGCAAATCTGCAACTATTTTAGGATTGAGCTATTTATCTTCCCACAAAGACTTATCCATTGGTTACGGACAGCCTTTAGGGACAGATTTTATTAAGATCGGAGAGAAAGAAACGACGGAAGATGTTAATTTTCTAGCTAGCACTCTCGGTTTACCAGCAGAAAAGGTTAAAGCCCCTCTAATATTTTTAGACCGTCAAACTATCGACAAACGCTTGGCAGAAGGGGATCGAGAAGACTACTCTCAAGCTTTAAAACAATATGTAGATTCTATCGAAGCAGATTTAGTATTGTTAGAAGGACCAAATAATCTTTGGGAAGGTAGTCTGTTTAATTTATCCGTCCTCGAAATTGCTGACTGCGTCGATGCGTCGATCCTCTTAATAGTTCGCTATCATCCCTTAGCAATGGTAGCTAGTTTAATTGCTGCCAAAAAATTCTTGGGCGATCGCTTGATTGGTATTGTGGTCAACGAAATTCCCAGGGATGAAATGGAAACTGTCACCCAAACAATTCAACCCTATTTAGAAAAGCAAGGAATTCCCGTTTTAGGCACTATACCCAAAGATAGAATTTTAAATAGCATTAGCGTCAAAGAAATTGCGACTAGGCTTGATGCTAAAGTACTGTGCTGTGAAGAACATTTAGATTGGATGGTAGAAAGTCTTAGCATCGGGGCGATGAATGTCAACTCGGCTTTGGGATATTTCCGTCAGAGGGATAATATGGCAGTAATTACAGGAGGCGATCGCGCAGAGCTACAAATGGCAGCTTTAGAAACTTCCACTCACTGTCTGATTTTAACGGGTCAAATTCCTCCCAAAGATTTGATTATCGAACGCGCTCAAAGTTTAGATATTCCCATTCTCTCAGTAGATACCGATACCTTAACTACTGTAGAAATTATCGATGGTGCTTTTGGTAAAGTTCCCATCTACGAACCAATCAAAATCAAACAAATTCAAAGTTTAATGGAACAGCATTTCGATATAGACCGTTTGTTAGATACTTTGGATATCGCTATTCCCACATCGGTTTAACAGCTTCGCTGTACTTATTAGTTATTAGTTATTAAATGAAGAGTGTGAATTAATTAGTAGTTTAAAACTACTAATTAATTTAACTAAATACTAACTACTAAATACTAAAAACTTTTTTAATCTTCTACAATCAAAAATAAACATTAACATTTAGTAACTATTCCGATGAGTATTAATCTTAAAGTTCCTAGTATGGTTTGTGATGGTTGCGTTTCTACAGTAAAAAATGCCATCTTGACTCACGCACCAGAAGCCCAAGTAGATATCAACCTCGACACCAAGCAAGTCAAAGTAGAAACAGAAGCTTCAGAAGCCTCTATTAAACAGATTATTACCGCAGCGGGACATACTGTGGAATAATTGCCGAAAAACCAATTGATTTGTTGAGGTTGGGAAAAGAAAGGTAGGGACTCCGATGAGCGTTCCCTTGCGCCTGTCGGCGGCGCGGGATCTCATCGTTTCATGAAACGTCCGTACAAGGGGGAAGGGGTAAAGGGCAATTTATTGGATAATTAATGATTTGCCTGGAATCCATTTTCCTCAGTCAGTTTCCGTAGGATTTAATTAAAATTCCCACAAAAGCAAATAATCCAGTTATAGAAATAGAAATAGCAACATTAAAAGCTAAAGACGAACGGGGTTGATAGACATAATTGTCTTTCTGTATGTGGCGCAATTCTCTGCGATGTTCGATCGCGGCAAGTAAAATGGCATTCGTGCCAATACCAATAAAAGCCAGACCGAGAATTCTAGTTAAATGAAGGGGATCGTCCACATACTCGGAAAGGGAAGATTTTTGTAGGGCAGTGACAATGCGATCGACCCCAAAACCAAAGCTAATTAATGCCAAACAAGTGCGTATCCAAGCCATTAAAGTACGTTCTGCTGCCGCACGATTTCGTTCTTTAGCTAGTTCTGTATTAATATTACTTCGGCGATCGCTCATATAATTAATACTCTGCTACAAATAACTATTTAAAAGTGAAGATATTTATCAGTACGGGAGAGGTTTCGGGAGATTTGCAAGGGGCGATGTTAATCGAATCTTTGTTCAAAATTGCTGGAGAACAAAATATAGATCTGGAAATTTCTGGCTTGGGTGGCGATCGCATGAAAGCAGCAGGAGCGAAGATTATTGCTAATACTGCGGTAATTGGTTCGATGGGGTTTGTCGAAGCAATTCCTTTCATTTTACCCACCATCTCCATTCAAAAATTAGCCAAACAATACCTGCAACAAAACCCTCCTGATGTTTTAGTCCTCATTGACTATCCTGCTTCAAATTTAGCTTTGGCTGGCTATGTGAAACAACATTTTCCTCAAACTGCGGTGGTTTATTATATCGCGCCTCAAGATTGGGCAGTTCCAATGTTAAACAATACCCCTAAAATTGCCCAAGTAGTGGATAAATTATTAGCAATTTTTCCCGCCGAAGCAGAATATTTTGCTAGCAAAAATATTAATGTAACTTGGGTAGGACATCCTTTGCTAGATCGCATCGAAAAAGCTCCCAGTCGCGATCGCGCCAGACAAAATTTAGATCTCAATCCTGACAATCGCATTATTACCCTTTTACCTGCTTCTCGCCAACAAGAAATAAAATATTTACTCCCCGTTATGGGAAAAGCAGCAAGCCAAATATTAAAACGACTACCAGAAGTTAAATTTCTCATTCCCGTATCCCTACCTAGCTATCGCCATGCCATTGAAGCAGTAGTAGCAAAGTACCAACTTCCCGCAACCATCTTAGACAGCAATACCTTGGATGCGATCGCTGCTGCGGATTTAGCTATTACCAAGTCTGGTACGGTCAATTTAGAAATTGCTTTGTTAAATATTCCCCAGGTAGTAATCTATCGTATTAGTCCGATTACGGCTTGGATCGGTCGTAGATTGGGCTTTTCCGTGCCGTTAATGTCTCCTCCCAACTTAATTGTCAATCGCCAATTAGTCCCCGAATTTCAGCAAGAAGAAGTTACTGCTAGCAATATCTTTCATGAAGTAGTAGATATTTTAGAAAACTCTTCCCGTCAAGCAGATATAATTGCTGACTACCAAGAGATGCGATCGCTGTTAGGAACTGTCGGGGTATGCGATCGTACTGCTAAGGAAATTTTATCAATGGACAATTGACGTTTTTTAAATTTTTTTTGAAAGTATTTTCTCCTAGTCTCCCCGCCATCTCAAAATTTTAGCTTTTGCTTACAAACAATCTCAGAGAAGATTTAAACAACCTTAGTGGAAAAAACTATTGTTATAAAAATGCAATCTTCCCGAACCTATATAAAGCCCTAAAGACCTCTCGCCAGGGGGGAAAACTGTAACGCCAAATAAATATACTCCCGTATAGTTCGGATTGTGTTTTGGTTTTAAAACCACAGTAATGTTATTTCCTGGAGGAATTGGGCGATCGAACTTGACGATTACTTCTCCTGTAGATTCGTCATAGGCAGCTGTCAAATCGATTTCTGCTTGTTTTTCTCGACGACTGCCAAAATAAGCTTTGGTTTTCTCTGATTTAAAATCAATATCTTCGCTTCCTTCTCGTTGTTGGATAACTACTTTACCTAGAGCTTCTTTCGCTTCTAGGGGTAATTCCAAATCGAAATAATATTTGGCTTGTCTAACTCTAATGCTATTAAAAGTAGTACTTGTATTTGATAAAAAGACGGCAGATTCAAAAGCTAATTTACCATCAGGATATTCAACTGCTTGAGCTACAGGTGCGATCGCATGATGAATCGATATACTTGCCAAACAAGAAAGTATAGTTAGAAAATGTTGCGAATAATGTTTTTTTGCGATCTTATGTTGCATAACAGGTACATAACTTAATTATTTATTTATCCCCAACGAGGAATAAGTATGTTATCGTTGTTTTTGAGGATCGAGATATAACAGTAAAATTTGCATTCAGTATTCTAAGGCTAGACCGCAAAGTATTGATTTAGTGTTTTTCTAATAGTATATATCGTCTCCCTCAGCGCAACATTCAATTTGGAGACAACCAGTTCATGTCAATTTATGTAGGCAATCTTGCATATGAAATCAATCAAGATGATTTAAACGAAGTTTTCAGCGAATATGGAGATATTAAAAGAGTTCATATTCCTACCGATCGCGAAACAGGTCGCGTCAGAGGTTTTGCCTTTGTAGAAATGGTAAATGATACTGACGAAGATAAAGCGATTGAAGCTTTAGACGGTGCAGAGTGGATGGACAGAAGTTTAAAAGTAAACAAAGCCAGACCTCGCGAAAACAGAAACTCTTTTAGTGGTTCTAGAAACCGTTTCTAAATCTGAGTTTGAGATTTAATCAAATAAATTATAGCTTTTAGGAATTACTGAAATTTTGATTTAGTATTTTCTGAAAGCTGTTTGCGTTTATGTAACAATTAAAGAGCGTTAAACTCTACAAGGCGATCGGTAAAATAGTTTTTAGTAGTTAGTAGTTAGTTTTTAGTTTAATTAATTAGTAGATTTGAACCACTAATTAATTAAATACGGACGTTTCATGAAACGTCCCTACAGTAATCAAATCGAAGATTATGAGAGGGGACTTAGACCCAAAAACTAATAACTAATAACTAATAACTAACCGAAGGGTAAAATTAGAGTTGTTATCAACAATAATCGCCAAAGTCTGCTAAATTTTTTTTAGATAAGCCAAATATTAAAAAAAGTTAATCATGCCCTCCAGTCAAGTTAAACCGCAAAATCATCCCCTCTTGCGACTATTGCACTATGGAGATAAATATCAAACCAATATTTGGCAAGCAACGATTTGTTCCGTTCTCAATAAACTCTTCGATCTCGCCCCTCCTGCAATTATTGGTGCTGCGGTTGATGTGGTGGTACAACAAGAAGATTCAATTGTAGCTCGTTTTGGCATCACCGATATTTTTGGACAGTTGTTAGTGTTGTCTTTAATATCAGCAATTATTTGGGGTTTAGAATCGATTTTTGAATATGCCTATTCTAGATTGTGGCGCAATTTAGCCCAAGACGTACAGCACGATATTCGTTTGGATGCTTATAGTCACATTCAAGATTTGGAATTGGCTTACTTTGAAGAAAGAAGTACGGGAGGATTGCTATCGATTCTCAACGATGATATCAATCAATTAGAAAGATTTTTAGACGTTGGGGCAAATGAAATCATTCATGTAGTTACTACTGCCTTGATTGTTGGAGGTTCGTTTTTTGTTTTAACTCCTAATATTGCTTGGATGGCGATTATCCCCATTCCGATTATTGTTTGGGGTTCGGTAGCCTTTCAAAAATGGCTTGCCCCCAGATATGCCGAAGTAAGAGAAAAGGTCAGCATTCTTAATGCTCGTTTGGCTAACAATCTTAGCGGTATTACTACGATTAAAAGTTTTACTACCGAAAAATATGAAATAGAACGGTTGCGACAAGACAGTAATGCTTATAGAAACAGTAACCGAAAAGCGATCGCTTTATCGGCAGCTTTTATACCTTTAATTCGCTTGGTTATCTTGGCAGGCTTTACGGGAATCTTGCTTTACGGTGGAGTACAAGCAGCATCGGGGGCTTTAGCAGTGGGTACTTATAGCGTTTTGGTATTCCTCACCCAAAGACTATTATGGCCTCTAACTCGTCTAGGGCAAACTTTCGATCTCTACCAACGGGCAATGGCTTCGATTACCAGGGTAATGGATTTATTGGATACGACCATTAACATTAATTCGGGAGATAAAGCTGTGCCTTTAAAAAAAATCAAAGGAGAAGTAAGTTTAAATAATATTACCTTTGCCTACCATCAAAGAGAACCAGTAATTAAAAACCTCTCTTTACACATTCCCGCAGGAGAAACTATTGCCATAGTTGGGGCGACTGGTTCGGGTAAAAGTACTTTAGTCAAGTTACTCCTCAGACTTTATGAAATCGAGTCGGGAAGCATTACTCTAGATGGACAAGATATTAAAGATATCGTACTTTGGGATCTGCGTCGGGGAATTGGTTTAGTCAGCCAAGACGTATTCTTGTTTCACGGTACTGTCAGAGAAAACATTAGTTATGGTTCTCCCGATGCTACCCTAACGGATATTATCGAAGCTGCTACCATCGCCGAAGCCGATGAATTTATTAGCGAGTTACCCGACGGTTACGATACTGTGGTTGGGGAAAGGGGACAAAAACTATCTGGCGGTCAAAAACAACGAATTGCGATCGCTAGAGCAATTTTGAGAGATCCGCCAATTTTAATTCTCGACGAAGCCACATCGGCAGTCGATAATGAAACCGAAGCTGCCATTGCTCGTTCTTTAGAAAAAATAACCCAAAACAGAACTACTATTGCGATCGCTCACCGTCTTTCTACGATTAGACACTCCGATTGCATCTATGTCATGGATAAAGGAGAAATTATCGAACGCGGCACTCACGAAGAACTCTTGGCACGAGATGGTGCGTATGCTAGCCTATGGCGAGTACAAACGGGAGAAAGGGGTTTTAGTTTGAGTAAGTAATAAGTAATAAGTAATGAGTAATGAGTAATGAGTAAATTACTACTACATACTCGTTTGGTAAAACGACTCTAACTAATAACCAATAACTAATTAATGACCAAGAAAGTATTTTTATATATTCCTAATTTAATCGGCTATGGCAGATTTTTATGCTATTTAATTAGTTTTGTTAGTCATAGTTTGGGAAGCTGGCAACTGTGCGCTTTATTTTATGCGATCGCTTTTATTTTAGATGAATTCGATGGTAGGGCAGCCCGCGCCTACAACCAAAGTAGTAACTTTGGTGCTGCTTTAGATATGGTGGCAGATCGCTGTGCTACGGCGGGTTTGTGTTTGATTTTGGCGCAACTATATCCCCAGTATTTAGTATTGTTTATAATTCCGATCGCTCTAGATGTTAGCAGTCATTATTATTTAATTTACGCCACGGGAATGTTAGGTTTGAGTAGCCATAAAGATTCTGCTGAATGGTCTAGTAATGGCTTGATGAAACTTTACTATGGTAATAAGACTTTTATGGATGTTTTGATTTTGGGGAATGAGGTATTTTATATTCTCCTCTATCTCAATTTCTATCTCCATGATTTTAATTTCACATTCAATAACCATAGTTTTAGTATCTGCTATTGGTTAATTCTTTTGTGTCTTCCAGTCTATCTTTTAAAGCAAGCAACTAATATTTTTCAATTACAAAATGCTGCTATGGAAATAGCGAATATAGATTCTCAGGACAATTAATCTATTTTTTAGTTGAAATTCACAAAAACTTCTTTTCGCAATTTTAATACAAGGTTTATCTATACTTTACCCGAATTAGCAAAAGATAGGACATACTTAGGTATAACTTCGTAAGAGAATTTAGCCAAACTGAATAATTGATTTTCGATTTATTTTTTAGATTTATAAAAATCGAACAATCGGATACAACACAATAAATTAGTTGGTTATAAAATAATATCTAATCTATGACGCAATCTAATCTTATAAAACAAATTTCTTATTCTCAGTTTTTAGGACAAATTACTATATTAAATAGGATTAAATTACCCACCATCCGATTATTTGGTACTGATGGTATTCGTGGCAAGGTAGGAGAAAAAGAAGTTTTAAATCCCGCTTTAGCTGCCAAAGTTGGCTTTTGGACGGGACAGATTTTACAAGCATTAGAAGATTGCTCTTTACCAGTAATTTTGGGTCAAGATTCTCGTAATTCTAGCGACTCTCTGGCAATGGCGATGGCAGAAGGTTTGGCTGCTGCGGGGGTAGAAGTTTGGAATTTGGGTTTGTGTCCCACTCCTGCGGTAGCTTATCTAACTAATATGACTAAAGCAATGGGTGGGGTGATGATTTCTGCCAGCCACAATGCACCAGAAGACAACGGTATTAAACTATTTGGGGCAAATGGGACAAAACTATCTAGTTTGGTTCAAGGTCAAATTGAAGCAGGAATTCGCGGACAAGTAAAAGATCTCCCAATTCAATTGCTAGCCTCTGCTGACTGGGGCAAACAATACTATCGCAGCGATTTATTAAAGCAATATATACAGTCAATGCTCGATCCTTTTATGGGTAACCATACTTTAAAGGGAATGAAAATTGTCCTCGACTTGGCTTGGGGTGCAACAGTAAATATTGCTCCCGATGTATTTAAGCAGATGGGTGCGTCAGTAATTGCGCTTCACGATCGCGCCGATGGCGATCGCATTAACGTTGATTGTGGTTCGACTCATTTGGCAAAACTGCAACAAGCAGTAGTAGAACATCAGGCAGACTTAGGATTTGCTTTTGATGGAGATGGCGATCGCATTATGGCAGTTGATTCCCAAGGGAAAGTTCTTAACGGAGACTATATTCTCTATTTTTGGGGTAGAGCTTTGATGAATCAAGGTCAGTTACCCCATAACACTATTGTTACTACCGTTATGGCAAACTTGGGTTTGGAAAATGCTTGGAAACAGCTGGGTGGTAACTTTGTTCGCACGGCAGTAGGCGATCGCCACGTCCATGCCAAAATGGCAGAATTAGGAGCAAAACTCGGTGGCGAACAATCTGGTCACATTCTCGCACCTAGCTATAGTGTTTCTGGAGATGGAGTTTTAACTGGATTACACATAGCTACTTTAGTTAAAAATTCTGGTAAATCTTTAACTCAATTGCTGGCTCAAAGTTTTGTCCCTTATCCTCAAATTCTCGAAAATGTCAGGGTGGAAGATCCCGAAATTCGCCAAAATTGGCAAGACTGTACTCCATTACAAATAGCGATCGCTGAAGCAGAAGCCGCCATAGGAGATAAGGGTAGAATCTTAGTTCGTCCTTCTGGTACAGAACCTTTGATTCGCGTCATGGTAGAAGCGATAGACCTAGATTTAGCTTGCTATTGGGCTACTAAATTGGCAGCTTGTGTGGAGCAATATTTAGTTGAGCGATCGTAGTTATTTCAATCAACTTTATAGTAAATGAATTTTAAATAACAGAAATATCCGCAGCTACTTGACTGCCTAATCCGCTATCCGCACCACTAGAGAACAAGCTAAAACTGCCACTAGTATCGCTACCAAGAGAACTGGGATTAAAAGAAAAAAAGTCGCTACCGCCACCACTTAATCCTGGTACTTGGAAACTACCTAGACTGGATAAGATTAGTTCCCCGCTATCGAGAATTGATACTCCTTTAATATCTTCGCTGCTGCTATCTAAACCAACATCCGAACCATCTACATAAAGAGAAAAATTACCAGCTGTATTACTGCCCAAACTACTAGCCGAGAAAGCCAAAATATCTCGATCTTCTCCAGACAGACCACCTACTGAAAAATTACCGTTAGTACTAATTAAAAGATCCCCATTGGCTGCAACCGAAATACTGTCAATATCTTCCGCGCCAGAATCTAATCCTACATCCGAACCATCAAAATAAAGTTCAAAACTTCCTGCTGTATTGCTGCCCGTAGAAGTCGGCACAAAGCGCAAAATATCGGCATCATCAATTAAGCCTACGCCATCAACATTACCATCTTGGTTGAGACTGAGTAAGATGCTACCATCGTCGTTAACATGAATTCCATCAAGATCGTTGTCCGCTAAACCCAGATCCGAACCGTCAAAAAATTGCGATCGCGTTTGATTGTCAGCATTAAAAAATATAATGTCTTCATCTGCAAAACTATTACCATCGATAGTTGCCGTGTCTCTGGTAGTGGCATAAAAGGAACGATTAATGTTTCCTCCAGGGTTACCAGGATCGCTAGTTTCTAAAGCAAACTCGTATAATCTGCCGTCATTTTCGTTAATATCATCTCGTTCGTCAATACCGCGATCGACAATGTAAAGACTGCTTCCAGAACCATCGCTACTAGGACCAATATCGACTCCTGCAGGTTGCACGGGATTGGCACTGCCAATATCTATAGTTCGTACTAAATTCCCGCCAGTAGTAACTTCAAAGACAGTAGTTGTCGGTTCGCCAACAATAAATAAGTTGCCAGTTTCTCGATCGTAGCCAATACCTTCAGGATCGGATAAACCAAAACTGGAAGTACTAAAGCTGCTAACCAGATTGCCATTGGTAGTAACTTCATAAATGGTATTATCGACTCCATCGGCAATAAATAGCGTTCCCGAACTAGGACGAAATGCTAAGTCTTCTGGGTCGTCGCTACCAAAATTTCTGGTATTAAAAGTGCTAACACTATTATCGTCTGATGTACCAAAAATGCGATCGTTACCAGCATTAATGCTGGTAATTCTTCTGATGGCATCGTCAGAGATAAACAGAGTATCATTACCTGAATTGTAAGTTAAACCCGTAGGTTCGTTAGAAAAATCTAAAATATTGCCAATATTAATTATGTTTTTACTGGTATTAACTTCAAATAAATTGTTACCTTCAAAAAGTGGGGTTTCATTTACTTCTGAATCGGAAATTAAGAAAGTGTTGGAATCATCTATATAAACTATTCCTGCTGGATCTGGGCTGGGAGAAGAAAATCCAGATGTGTCGATCGCTTGGATTAATCTAGCCATAATTTATATTGGTAATTTTGTGAATTAATACCTAGACAAAGTTGTTGATTTTTTGAACGCCATTTTTCTAAAAAAAACTCTGCATAGGAATAATTGAAATATATGACCTTAAAACATTTTTAGCCACTAAAAAAATCGACGATATAAATATATATGTGTATATATAAAAACCTAGTTAAATAATATTTCGCTTTTTTTGATTAAATACTAAAGTCTTAAAAATCTTCTTGGCGTATCGACTTGATTTATGTAGAAAACTGTAGTTTTATTACCTACTAAGTAGCTCCGCCTAAATGAACGAGATACTAGAATTTTAATCAAAACGAGAATGCCTTGTCCTATTTCCTATTCCCTGTTCTTACTATTTCACGTTTAATAAAGCCGTTTTTTTGAATCTTTTTTAACTTGCATTCAGGACATTGCATTTTATTGAACTGCTATTGATAGTTGGCGAGCGCACCAGCAACGCCCTAACTATAAATAGACTCTTTTGGACATAGAGATGTTATCTTAAACATCTCTATTTTTGTACACAGTTCTTGGCAAATTCAACACGAAGATCGATGAAACTATTGTTTGGCAAGAGAAAATGGTTCGGTGTATTAACTTGTTGGTTCATAATCTTTTTTTCTCATACAAACGTTTTGGCAAAGCCTAGCTCAGAATTAGATTCCGAAACAGCTATTTGTCCTAACTCTTTACCGAAGGAAATTGCAGAAATTACTAATAGTCCCAAGCTGGCGCGATCGCGCTGGGGAATAGAAATTCAAACAGAAGAAGGAGAGGTTTTATATAGCTCTAACGGTCACAAGTTTTTTACTCCTGCCTCTAGTGCTAAATTATTAACTACTGCTGCCGTGCTATCGAGTTTGGGTACGGATTATCTTTGGTATACCCCCATTTTTGCGGAGGGGAATGTCCCTAATCTTACTTCGTTACGCTTGCAAGGCAAGGGAGATCCCAGTATATCTACTGAAAGTCTAAAACAAATAGTACATCAGTTGCAAGTTTTAGGCGTTAAAAAAATCGAGCAATTAATCATTGATGATGGTTATTTTGACTCTCCAACTATTAATCCCACTTGGGAATGGTTAGACGTACATAGCTACTTTGCTACAGCGGTAAATAGTACAATTCTCAATCAAAACTCCGTTACTCTAACTTTATTACCTCAACAGCCAGGAGAACTAGTCCAGTTTGATTGGAGCGATCGCATTGCAGGAAGACAGTGGCAGGTAATTAATCAAGGAATTACAGGGAATACAGATATTCCTTACGGAATCGAAATTGACGGAGATTTGGGCAAACCATTGCTAACAATTAGAGGAGAACTAGCAGCTAACGAATCCCCAGATATTTGGGACATGGCAGTAGTCGATCCTGCAAATTATTTTTTGGAATCTTTTCGCTGGCACTTGGAAAGAGGAGGGATTGCAGTTAGTCGAGGAATAGTAGTTAAAGAACAAGCTAAGGGATCGCGGGAACGAGAAAAAGTATTATTAAACATAACTTCTCCATCCATAGCAGAAATCATTCGAGAGATTAATCAAGAAAGTAATAATCTATATGCTGAAGCTATAGCCAAAGTATTAGCTAAAGAATTAAAAGTTAACCATGGAATTAAAGCGATCGAGCAAAGCTTAAATGAATTAGGTATCGATCGAGATGAATATGTGTTAGTAGATGCTTCTGGGCTATCAAGACAAAATTTAATTTCCCCTAAAACTCTAGTCAAAATCTTGACAGCAATGTTGAAATTGGAAGATAAAAACAATAATGTATATCAGCAATCTTTAGCAGTAGCAGGAGTTAGCGGTACTTTAAAAAATCGTCTTCACAATACTTATATTCAGGGTCAACTAAAAGGAAAAACAGGAACTTTAACGGGAGTTGCTTCTTTATCTGGATATTTAACTAATGCCTATCCCTCGACTTTAGTGTTTAGCATTATTGTCAACAACTCCGAACTTTCTAGCAGACAGCTAAGACAAGCAATAGATCGAGTTGTCAAGGTTTTAGATCGCATTGAACAATGTTAGAGATCGTAGTTAAATAGTAATTTTTTCTTCACTATAAGAATGTAAAGCACAAATAAATCTAATTCATTTTTTATGAAGATTGTAAGAGGAAGATAATATTCGATCTAATGATTCGATCTTTTAAGGAGAGTTTTAGAAAAAATATAAATAATAAATATATATAATGATGAGAATTATCAAAGTTAATTATCACTTCCCATTAATCACATTAATCACCGCAATTACCATAGCTGCAATATCTGCTAAACCAGCTTGGAGCGAAAAATCTAAAAAATCGCCAAAACCTATCCCCGAAATTGGTTGGAGTAGCCGAATTAGTAGTATGGGGCTTGATGAAGAGGATAATATTGGCAAAAAATATCACTTTTACTGTCAAGCTGCCGAAGAAGATTTAATTCACGCACCTGTATGGGGAAGTAAAGTTTATACAGTTAATTCTGGAATATGTAGCACTGCCGTCCATGCAGGAATGTTAGATCCAGAAACAGGAGGAAAAATTACTCTAAAATTAGCTGAAGGTCAAAATTTTTATACAGGAAGTGATAAAAATGATGTAATTAGTAAGGATCATCGCGCTACGGATTTGAGCTTTTCTTTTGTCGGTAAGAAAAAAGTGGTAGCTCAAAAAACAAAAGATGAATCAGAAACTAAAAAAAACAAGAAAAAACGCGAACCTTCTGGACTTGAAAGAGTTTTAATGGATGGCTTTCAAAGAGGTGTAGAAAGAACCATTGAAAAAACAATAACTGATTTATTGGATTAGTTAATAATTAGTTATTAGTAATTAATTATTAACTTAGTTAAATTTTATTCCTCTATTTTAGCTAGTTCATCTTGTAAATTACTAATTAAATTATTTAACAACTGTAGTTGATAATCTATCTGGATATTTTTATTATTATTAGCTGGTGGAATATAGGTAATATATTGACTAGCTATTTTTTCATATTTATCTAAAATATTATTGGTGCGATCGCTAAAATCTTGAAGATAGTTAGCCGCTGCATCGACATAAATTTGAGAAGATATCCTCGGAGTATCTTGACTATTTTTATTTATGGTAGATTTATTGACTAGTTGATTAATTAAATAATTAGCACCACCTAAAACTACCGCACCAGCTTTTTTACGTAATAAGAAATTTAATTCTTGGGGAATATAAGATTTATGAGAAATATTTTCTCTGGTTGCTTCTAAGATAAATTCTGGGATTTCAATGATAGGAACAGTGCTCAAATCAATTTCTAATAATTGAGGGTTATGGTGATTAAAAAAACTACATCCTTGCTCGATCCATTTATTAATAGCTTGTTGTCGTTCTACAATTTTGGGTTGAAACTCCGACTCCAGCCAACTATTAAATCTAGTTTCTTGTAACGCAATTGCTAAAGTAGGTTGATAATTATTTAATAATTTAGGGAAATAAAGCCAAGCTCGAAAATCTGATATACTGCGATCGAAACTTTGTTGAATCAGTTTTTCTGCTTTTCGTTTAACTAAAACTAGATTATCTTGTTTGGCTTGTTGACGAGAAACTTCTATTTGAATTTCCTGCTGTTTCAGGGTAGCTTGTTGTAATAACTCTTCACTGATTTTCACTACTCTACTAAGTTTAATATCTCCTATTGTTTTTGAGTAGGCTATATTTTGTAATGCCGATTCTAGACTAATAATTCCTGTAGTTTGAGCCGTTGCTAGATCCCCTTTTAATCTGGCTCTTAAAGCAGGTAAAGCATCCACACAATAAATATTACTTACTCCAGATGGTAAAGTCGAACGAAAACTTTCAGCAATAAAATAAAGACGCTGTTGTACTTCTTTTCTTTCTTCTGGAGTTAATAAATTAAGAAAATTAACTACAAAAATAACTGTATTAATTCCTCTATGTTGCAACCAATTTTTTAGATTCTCCCTTTCTTCTAAAGTCATTAACTTGCGAGCATCTAAAACATGAATTATCAGATCGGCACTAAGTAACTTATCTTTTACTAAATTATTTTGTGCTTCGCGATCGTTTGTTCCTGGTAAATCGAGAAATTCAATTCCTGTTTTTAACCAAGAATGATTGCAAAAAACTCGAACTTCTTCTACCTCATTTTTCATTCGGCGATCGCCATCTAAAACCGCATATTCTTGTAAAACTTTAATTCCTTCCCGCTCTACTTGTGAGCCATTTTTTAGTGTAATTATAGTTTTTAATTCCTCGCCATAAGTAACACAAATAGCAGCCCCCGTAGTAGGAATCAAATCGATTGGTAATGTTTTACTACCCAACAAAGCATTTAATAAAGTCGATTTGCCATGATTGAAAGGAGCAAAAACAGCAATACGATAGGTAGGGCGATCGAGATAATCACAAATAGCAACAACATCTCTATAAAAAGATGTTGTTGAATCTAATTCTAATATTCCCAATAAACTACGCAGCGAGTTCAAGAGATTATTGTATGAAGACATAAATTATCAATCATCAGAACAGTAAAAATAAGATAGTTTTAAATTACTACTTCCTACCTAAAAAAATATAACTTATAAAAGCCAAAAATCAATCATATATATCGATAAAAGCCCGTCGAATTTAAAAAAACAACGAGCTTAATTTAGTTAGATATAGATAGCTACTTAAACTTCTACTTCTTGTCTGGCTAAAAGAACGGGACAGGGTGCTTTAATCCGAATATAATCTGACAGAGAACTACCTAATAAACGCTCTATATCAGGAAGGCTTTTAGCAATAGAAGGACGACGTTCGGGAGAACCCAATACTAGAAGATCGATGTTTCTTGCTTCTGCTAAACTGCAAATTTTCTGAGCGGGTCTACCTCCCGCAACCAAACATTTATAGTCAAAACCCATTCTTTTAACTTTAGCGACCGCAGGAGCTAAAATGGGATTGCTTTCCATATCTTCTTTCGATAATGCCAAATTGGGATCTAAATCGGGATTGACACGAGTTAAAAGTATTTCCGCATCTTTATATCCTTGAAGCATGGACAAAGTAACATCTAAAGCATAATTAGCAGCAGGAGACTTATCTATTGCCACCATCACTCGTTTGAGCTTCTTGACGTATATATCATCTTTTACCAACAACATCGAACGATCTGTCAGTTGAAAAACGTATTGACTGACCGAATTACTCAAAATAGATTGTAGCTTGCCCAAACCGCGAGAACCCATAATAATTAGGCTCGCATCTATTTCTGCTGCAACTTTTAAAACTGTAGTTTTTACTTCTCCCTCTTCAATTCTACTCGTAACTTTTCCTGCATCTATACCCAATCTAGCAATTAGTTCTTTAATTTTAGATTCGGCTTGTTCTTTAGCTACTGTTTCTTCCTCAGTCATTTTAGGGGAAATAACTTGCAGGATTGTAACTTGAGAATTTTTGGTAACGGGAAGTTCGAGTAAAATTTTAAGCATCTCTTGGGCATTGTCCGCACCAGAGTCTGCATATAGAATTTTATTAAGCATTGTCAGCCCTAGAATTTTCAAACATCGTTAATTTTCTGATGATTCTAGATTACTGCTAATCACTACCCCAAATAGCGATTTGGAGTATAAAACTTAATGACTAATTAATTAATGAATAAATAGAATAAATTATTTATTTGTCTTGACTCTTGCTTTCTAAACGAAATAAAAATAGCATCAGAGCGACCACACCAATCTGAAGCAAAAAATTAGGGAAGTTAGTCTCTAAATTCTGACCTGTAGCTAGTTTAGCCAAAAAGACAAAAGCTCCAATTAAACCAGATGCACCAAAAGCAATGTAGAAAATTTTTCTCAAGCCTTTGTAGGGAGCTTTTGCTTCTGCTCGCAAACGAGCGTATTTTTCTGGGGTTAAATTATTTTTCTTGGCTCTGGCCAATTCTTCAGGAGATAACTCTACCATTATTTGTAATTTGTATTATTTTTTAAATAGATATTAGGTATGGTAACGAAAAAAGGAGAGTCAAACTTAATGTCTGTATCCTCTCCTGCAAAATATTATTTATTTTCGTTCGCTCGAGCGATTTAGCTGTCGAGATTATTGAACGATAACTTTACCTACCATGCCAGCACCGCGATGGGGTTCGCAGTAGTAAGAATATTCACCAGCTTCGTTGAAAGTACTTTCGTAGCCTTCTCCAGGAGAGAAAACTAGGTTTTTGTGAGATTTATCAGCAGCGTTTTCAAACACTACGTTATGAGGGGACATTTTGTTGTTAGCCCACTTAACAGTATCTCCTTCTTTGATGGTTACAGTAGGAGGGTCAAATTTAAGCATTCCATTATCAGTACCCATTTTTACTTCTACTGTAGCAGCAGCAGCGGGGTTAACGCCGAAGAAAAAGGTAGATACTACTAATACTAATGCAGACAATAACAAACTTAATTTTTTAGCCATTTTTAAGAACTCTCTGTGTCCAATATGATTTTTTGTAGTAAACGTTCCTGAAAAACAGGGAATTTGATGCCCTAAGTAAAATTCTAATACTTTTTGCATGGCTTAGTTCCCAGTAAATATATTACTACAGAAGTTTGACGAGTTGTAAAAGTTCTACAGCTTGTCTTTTGACAGTATCGAACTGCAAGTTAACAATTAACGATCGATTGCAATCTATATTTTTGATTGAATTTTTAAGATTTTGAGAGGAGAAACTATGTTTGCCAGAATACTGTCCGCTTTAGTGATTTTTTTAACCGCAGCTATGTTTACTTTTGCTACTCCTGCAATGGCTGGAGACGCAGCTAGTGGGGCGCAAATTTTTAGTGCTAACTGTGCTGCTTGTCACGCTGGAGGCAGAAACGTCGTTAACGGCGCAAAAACTCTACAGAAAGAAGATTTAGAAAAATACGAAATGAATTCTATTGAAGCGATTACTTATCAAGTAAATAACGGTAAAAACGCTATGCCCGCGTTCAAAGGTCGTTTGACTGATTCTCAGATTGACGACGTAGCAACTTACGTTCTATCCCAAGCTGAGAAAGGCTGGTAGGCTTTAAGCTCCTATTGATAGTTTAATAGATTTTCTAGATTACTTAAATCCTCGATTCCTCACCAAAGGCGATCGAGGATCTTTTTTAGTTTTAATCAAATTAATCCATCAACTCCCATGCCATAATGTCAGAAAATAGAGTTTGATAGCCAGAAACATTAGGATGCAAACCATCTTCTCCTAACTGACTGCTAATCCAATTAGTGCCTCTAGAAAGCCAAAGATCGAGAATATCTAAATAAGGAATGTTTCTCTCTCGACAGGCTTTTAAAGTTGCTTCTTTGTAGCGATACTGATCGAAATGATTGTAATAAAGACAGTCCATGAAAGGCATTTTACTCTCATCCACAGGAGTCATGCCAATAAATAAAACGGGACAGAGATTGTGAGCTAGATCGAGTAAATAATCCATTTGTTGCTTGAATTCTGCAAAATCAGTCAAATACTTTCCTTTTGCTTTACCCAGTCGTGGAGAATCGTTAACTCCCACCGAAAGTAAAATCAAATCTGGCACTCGATTGCGTAATTCTCCACGACGACTAAACTCTTGTTCCAAACGCCGAGAAACTTGCACTGTGCGATCGCCCCTAACTCCCAAATTATATAAAACATGACCTTCTCCTTGAGGGGACATCCACTGACGACGCAATCTTTCTACCCAACCGCCACCAACATAGTCGCCAAAACCATAAATCAAACTATTTCCTAAAGCAATAATTTTTAAAGGCTGACGTAGTTTCAATTTTTTTTGAAACACATTATCTTTACTGGCGATGAAAGTAGAGTTTGGAGAAAGAATTGCTTGCATAAATTGAGTTATTAAAAAAGTTTTTTATATAAAAGTTTTTATACAGCAATAATCATACATAATTATTGCTTTAATCTTAAAAATAGAGTATATCCGATCTCTGAAAGAAACAGAAGAGTCAAAACTAGTAAAAGATCGATGAAAACTGGATTGAGAAACGATCGCTCTATAGATTGAGCTTTAATATAGCGATCGCCTCGATCGATGAAAAAAACCAAACCAACTAAATTTTATCCAGGAATAACTCGCTCTAATTTTGCCCCCAAATTTCTCAATTTTCCTTCAATATTTTCATAACCTCGATCCAAATGGTGCAAACCGCGAACGGTGGTTTTCCCTTCCGCTGCTAAACCCGCCAACACTAGAGCAGCAGAAGCTCTTAAATCCGTAGCCATGACTGGCGCGCCTGAAATAGAAGTTACTCCTTGGACGATCGCATGATTTCCTTTGACGCGGATATTAGTACCCATACGTTGCAATTCAGCTACGTGACGCAAGCGGTTTTCAAACACAGTTTCGGTAATCACGCTATTACCCTTACTAATACTGTGCAATGCGGTAAATTGAGCTTGCATATCCGTGGGGAAGCCAGGATAGGGAAGAGTTTCAATATCCGTACCGCGAAGTTCTCCAGGAATAATTCTCAAATTTTGTGCTTGAAGATTGCCGCCAAACATTTGACCTTCTCCAGGTTCGGCAATTACTTGACAGCCTATTTCCTTGAGCTTGGCAATCACTGGGGCGAGGTGTTCGGGAACAACGGAAGCAAGGGTGATTTCTGATTGGGTAATTGCTCCAGCTACTAAAAATGTACCTGCTTCAATACGATCGGGAATTACATTATATTCTATGGGGTATAGTTCTTTAACTCCTTGGATTGAGATCGTATTAGTTCCCGCACCGCTAACTTTAGCTCCCATAGCATTACAAAAGTTAGCCAAATCGACGATTTCTGGCTCTTGGGCAGCATTGCCGATAGTAGTTGTACCTTCTGCCAAAGTTGCTGCCATTAAGATGGTTTCTGTTGCTCCTACGCTGGGATAGTCGAGATATATATTTGCTCCCTGTAAGCGACGAGCAGCACCCACTAAATTGGCGTGAACTACTCCATCTTCAATGGATACGTTTGCTCCCATTGATTGCAAACCCCGCACGTGAAGATCTACAGGGCGCGCTCCAATAGCACATCCACCAGGAAGAGGTACTCTAGCAGTTCCCAATCTAGTTAATAAAGGACCAATTACAAAGAAACTAGCTCTTAATTGGGAGACTACATCATAGGGTGCTTCGGAGGGATTAATATCTTCAGCATCAATTTCTAAAGTGGCAGCAGATCTTTTTAGCTTAAGCCCTAAAGAAGTCAGAATTTGACCCATACGCTCGATATCTACTAAGTTAGGAACGTTATTTAAAACGGTTTTACCAGAACTAAGTATCGATCCAGCCATCAGCACCAGAGCAGAATTTTTAGCTCCACTGATTTCTACTTTTCCTTTGAGAGACGTTTTGCCCCAGATTTCTAATACTGCTTGAGGAGCATCTGTCGCAGTTATACTTGGAGTTAAGTTAGAGATAGAATTAATGGTCTTATCCTCTTGATAGTAAAAATAGTAATTTAATTTGAGCGTCTACATCAATAAACAACAGATTCTGAGCCAAGCAATATAAGAGATTGCTTGATATTTGACATTCAGCTTAAAAATCAATCATAATTAGAGTCTGTGGATGAAAATGAGACGCAAAGTCTTAGGAATTCCTAGACGAGCTAAATTTAGATGTTTGTGTTTGCTAAAAACAATTCGATCTAACTCCTAAGATAAATGTTAATTTGCAACCAAAGTATTACTTCGAGTAATGCTATTCGTCAATAGTTTGTGGAAAATATAATTTTAACTAGTATTCAAAATCCCCTGGTCAAACAAGCTCGAAAGCTGCATCGTGCCAAGGAAAGACAAAAACAAAATTTGTTACTTTTAGAAGGAACAAATCTAGTTGAAGCAGCTTGTCAAGTAGATTATAAATTAGAAATTATTTTTCACACAGATCGCTGGTATGAAAATCATCAGCCATTATGCCTAACAATTGCTAACAAAGGTTTTGAATTGCAGCCTGTTAGCTCTGAAGTATTGAAGGCGATCGCTACTACGGTTAACCCCGATGGAGTTGTGGCGATCGCACCCCGTCGCCCCCAGCAGGAACCAAAAGTTACTCAAACTAAGCTAGGAATTGCTTTAGAAAGACTCCAAGATCCTGGCAATCTCGGTACGATTATTCGCAGTGCAGTAGCGACAAGAGTTGATAGTCTGTGGTTGAGCCACGATAGCGTAGATATTCACAACCCAAAAGTCTTACGAGCTAGTGTAGGTGAATGGTTTGGTTTACCTATTGCTACCAATCAAAATCTTATAAAAGTGGTTCAGCAACACCAAGAAAGAGGCATTCGAGTTATTGCTACTACTTCTAATGCCGATCTAGACTATTGGGATGCAGATTTTAGCCATCCTAGTTTGATTGTATTGGGAAATGAAGGAGCGGGATTATCTAAGGAATTGATTTCATTAGCCGACGAACGAGTTAAAATTCCTTTGGCAAATGGTGTAGAGTCTTTAAATGTGGCGATTGCCACTGCATTGCTGCTTTATGAAGCTCAAAGACAGGTGAAAGTTAGTTAAATTAACAATGATTCCCAGAAGATATGAAAGACTCAAGCAAATTTTAAATCGCAGACAGCCAGATTTAACCGTATTAACTGAAGACGTACACAAACCCCACAATCTTTCGGCGATTATTCGTACTTGCGATGCAGTAGGAGTCTTTGCAGTTCATACCGTAAACCGTCATAGTGACACGCCAACATTTTCTCAAGTGGCTCAAGGAAGTGAAAAGTGGGTTAAACTACATTCCCATCCCGATATTAAAACTGCTATTCAACAATTACAAGCCAACCAACATAAAATATATGCTGCTCATCTTAGCGATACTGCGGTAGACTATCGTCAAATTGATTATACTCAACCCACAGCTATTCTTCTCGGAACGGAAAAATGGGGCGTTACCCCAGAAGCAGCAGACTTAGTAGACGGACATATTATTATTCCCATGCAAGGAATGGTGCAGTCGCTGAATGTTTCTGTAGCCAATGCCGTAATTTTGTTTGAGGCACAACGGCAGAGATTGGAGGCTGGCTTATACGATAAGGTGCGTTTAGCTCCAGAAACCTACAATCGCACTATTTTTGAATGGGGTTATCCCGATATTGCCGATATGTATCGTCGCCAAGGAAAACCATATCCAAATTTGGGAGAAGAGGGAGAGATATTAGCAAATTTGTAAACTCAATTTTGCGCCCTGGTAAATGTTTGTAAAGCTAGCAGCTAAAGAATTATAAATAGTTCGATCGAGGTGGTTATCTAATATGAGACTTTAAGAGAAGTATAAATAATAAATAGATTTTTTAAGAAATGGTACAAGAACGACAATCGACAGTAGTAGTTACAGGGGCATCTTCTGGGGTTGGCTTGTATGCAGCTAAAGCTCTAGCAGATAGAGGCTGGCACGTGGTTATGGCTTGTCGCAATTTGCCTAAAACGGAAAAAGCAGCCGAGAAAGTCGGCATTAATAAAGATAGTTATAGTATTATTCATCTCGATTTAGCTTCTCTAGATAGCGTGCGTCAGTTTGTGGCAGATTTTCGCGCTACAGGAAAATCTCTCGATGCTCTAGTCTGCAATGCTGCGGTGTATTTGCCATTGGAAAAAGAGCCTCAAAGAAGCAAAGAAGGCTATGAGTTATGTGTTGCTACCAATCACTTGGGACATTTCTTATTGTGCAATCTAATGTTAGAAGATTTGCGAAAATCTCCCGCACGAGAAAAAAGATTGGTAATTTTAGGAACGGTTACTGCTAATCCCAAAGAAATAGGAGGAAAAATTCCCATCCCCGCACCACCAAACTTGGGAGATTTACAGGGTATGGAAGCTGGCTTTAAAGCTCCTATTGCTATGATCGATGGTAAAAAATTTAAACCAGGAAAGGCTTATAAAGATAGTAAACTTTGTAATATGTTAACTATGCGAGAGCTACACGATCGCTATCACCAGCCTACAGGAATTATTTTTAATGCGCTCTATCCTGGATGCGTGGCTGAAACTGCTTTATTCCGCAATCACTATTCTTTGTTCCGAACTATTTTCCCTTGGTTTCAGAAAAACATTACTGGGGGGTACGTAACGGAAGAATTAGCGGGAGAAAGAGTCGCTCAAGTAGCAGCAGATCCCAAATTTAACGAGTCTGGGGTTTATTATAGTTGGGGAAATCGCCAAGATGAAGATCGCCCTGCCTTCAAACAAGAAATATCTGATGAAGCAATGGATGCTAACAAAGGCAAACGTTTGTGGGAATTGAGCGAAAAATTAGTCGGACTTTAAACCCAAGATGCGATCGCCGAAAAACTAAGCATACTGCCTTTCAAGAATTGTTTGAGACATGACACTAGTATGCCTTTATAATAGCTGTTAGATTTTGGGTAAAATATAAGATTGAGGAATTTGGCGAGTAATTTATGAGTTGAAGAGAAAAGCACTCGCCAAGATTTTCAAGTTCGCCTAAATAATAATTTTTCCGATAGCTATTTGTAAATAAGTATAGAAATTGTCGTGTCTAGCACCAAGTCAAATTATAGAAAAAGAATCGATTTTCTCAGAATACAATACAATTCTTTTAGAAGACAATACGATCCTGCTTTTCCCTATCGTTATTTTACCTCTGGCGATCGCGCATTACCTGATTTCATTATTATTGGGGTGATGAAAGCTGGTACTACTAGCTTATTTAGATATTTAGCCAATCATTCCGACGTATATTGTGCTTATAAGAAAGAAGTTCATTTTTTCGATCGCGGAGAAAATCCTAGAGTAGATACTTTTGCTAAGGGTGAGTCTTGGTATCGCGCTCATTTTCCCCTCAAAAAAGAATTAAATGCTGATGCCAAAGTCTATGAAGCAACCCCAATTTATGCTTTCAATCCTTTATCTCCCAAGCTAATTTCTCAAGTTCTACCTAATGTTAAATTAATTCTTCTTCTGAGAAATCCGACTACTAGGGCTGTTTCTCACTATTTACACGGGGCAAGAAGAAATTGGGATAAATTACCCTGTTATGAAGCCATGCAAGCAGAAGAAGCTCGTTTAAAACCAATTATTGAAGCTGAAGATTATAAAAATCGAGTTTTTATTGAAAATTCCTATAAAAGTCGTGGTTTATATAAAGAGCAAATTGAAAGATATTTGCAATATTTTGCTCGCGAGCAAATGTTAATTTTAGATAGTAACGAGCTATTTACCGACACTGTAAATACGGTCAAGAAAGTATTTGAATTTATTGGAGTAGATCCCGATAAATCTGAACTTACAGATCTTCGTGCTGCTAATATAGCTCCAAATAAACGCCAGTTTGAACCTCGTGTTTATGAGTATCTCGACGATTATTTTAAGCCCCATAATGAAGCATTGTATGAGTTTATGGGGAAAGATTATGGTTGGTAATCAACCTGAGTTCGGGATAAAAGAATTGCTCGAAAAGAATAGTCTTTAGTTTGTAGTCTTTAATTGTTCCTGACGGTTGGCGTTGAGGTATTTACCCAACCAACGAATAAAGGTATCGACAAAAGTAAATAGTACTGGAACAACTACTAAAGTTAAGAGAGTAGAAGTAGTAAAACCACCGATTACGGCGATCGCCATTGGGCTACGTACTTCTCCATCTGCGCCAAATTCTAGGGCGATGGGCATCATACCTGCAATAGTAGAGATAGAAGTCATCAAGATCGGACGCAAACGGGATACACCCGCAGAGATTACCGCCTGTTTGCGATTTTTTCCTTCTTTTAGCCCTGCTAGGGCAAAGTCTACTAAGAGAATCGCATTTTTGGTTACTAGCCCCATTAATAAGACAATCCCGATTAAGGCAAACAAACCCAGTTCTTTTTGAGTAACGAGTAGCCCTAATAACGCCCCGCCAACAGATAAAGGTAAGGCAACTAAAATTGCTAGGGGATAAAGGAAATTGTTATAAAGTAAAACCAAAATGGCATAAATACATAAAATCGCCAACCCTAATGCTCCACCAAAACGAGCAAAGATATCGCGCATAATTTCTGCATCTCCAGAAGGCTCTTCTCTAACTTCGGGAGGAAGGGATGTCATGGCTGGTAAAGCTCTAATTTTGGCGATCGCATCTCCTAAAGAGATTCCCTGTAAGTTTGCTTCTACGGTTACTTGACGGTTGCGGTTGAATCTTTCGATGGTGGCAGGGCTACTACCTAGACGAATATTGGCTACGGCAGTTAAGGGTACTAACGAGCCATTTCTACTAGGAATGCGGAGGTTTTTTAAAGTTTCAATATTTTGACGTTTCTCGGGGTTAATTTGAACTCTAATGGGAATCTGGCGATCGCTTAAGTTGAATTTAGCTAAATTAAATTCAGTATTACCAATGGAAGCTAAGGAAGCAGTGTTGGCGATCGATTGGACGGAAACTCCCAAATCTGAAGCTCTTTTGGGATCTGGCTCGATAATGATTTCTGGTTGAACCAAACTAGTACTAGAAGTAACTTCTACCAAACCTGGTATTTCTCGAATTTGTCTTTCTAGATTGTTGGCAGTCTCGATCAGAATATCGGGAGTATTACTTTGTAAGATTAAAGATACGTCTTTGCCACTTCCTCCAGCACCTTGACTTTGGAAGCTAATTCTCGCCCCTGGAATATTATTAAACTGCGATCGCATTGCTTCTTGGAATTCCTGTTGGGAAACTTCCCGCTCTTCTTTGGGTAGTAATTTGACCGTTACCAATCCTTGATTGATATTTCCTTCTTCCCCTACCTGGGACAAAACATCATCTACTGCGGGTTGTTGGCGCAATAGTTTGTCTAGCTGTAAAACAATTTCTTCGGTACTATCTAATTTTGAACCTGGGGGCAATTCTACTTGAATCGTACTCAAACCCGTATCCCCCGCATCAAATAATCCCTTGGGAATATAGGGTACTAGTTGCAAGCTACCAAAGAAAAAAGCAGCAGCGAGAATTAGGGTAGTTATGCGATTGCGTAAAGCGAGATTGAGTAAGAAGCGGTAGGGTTGCAATTTGCCCTTGCTATTAATTTCTAAATTTTGAGAAGAATTAAATAAACTAATTTGAGCAGAATTAATCGGATTTAATCTTCTTGCTTCTGGAGTAATATCGTAATCTAAAGCATTAAAAGCTTGAAAACGAGGATATTTAATAGGCTGTTGTTTGGGCTTGAGTAAATAAGCACTCAGCATTGGAGTTACCGTACAAGCCACTAGGGTAGAAAACATCGTCGATACTGCTACCGTTACTCCAAAAGGCTGGAAATATTGCCCAGGAATACCACCCATAAAAGCTACGGGAATAAATACCGCTACAATCGTCGCTGTCGTGGCTACTACTGCCAAACCGATCTCCCTAGCTGCGTCTAAAGCTGCTTGGAAAGGTAGTTTCTTCATTTGTAAGTGGCGATCGATGTTTTCAATCATACAAATGGCATCGTCTACTAAGTTACCCACCGCTAAAGCCAAAGCTAGTAAACTCATGCTGTTGAGGGTGTAACCTAAAAACTTCATTACCCAGAAGGTAGGAATAATTGATAGGGGTAAAGCTGTGGCAGTAATTAGAGTAACCCGCCAGTCACGGAGAAAAATTCCTACAGTGATAACTGTCAGCAAACAACCTAAAACTAGAGAATTAATTGTTCCCCGAAAAGAAGCTCTAATTGAATCGGCACGGGTAAATATTTTTTCTAAGGTAATGTCTTCTGGCAGGGTTTCTTTTAATTCGGCTATTTTCTCGGTAACTCCCTCTTCAACTGTCACTAAAGTACTACCAGAACTTCTTTTAACGGCAAAACTAACTACGGGGTTGCCATTCAAAAAAGCTTTTTGGCGTACTTCTTCAAAGTCATCCAGTACTTCGCCAAAATTAGATAAAGGTACTGTATCCCCATTACCCAACTCAATGGGATATTCTCGTAACTCCCTGACAGTTTTAGCACTACCTAAAGTACGGACACTTTGCTCTCTGCCACCAACTTCCGATCGCCCTCCTGAAAGGTTAAGGTTAAACTGAGCGATTTGACTGTCAATCTCCGAAGCAGTAATGCCATAGGCTTGCAATCTGTCGGGATCTAAATTAACTCGAATTTCTCGATCTAAGCCTCCCAATCTTTCTACATCCCCGACACCTTTAATATTGAGCAAGTCGGGAATAATTGTTCGATCTACCAAATTACTAATATCTTCTACAGATCGCCGCTCGGAAACCACTGCATAAGTAACTACCGTACCCCCTGTAAACCGAAGCTGAGTCACATTAGGCTCGTCAATATCTTGAGGCAGATCGGGACGAATTTGTGAAATTGCATTCCGCACTTCGTTAATAGCACGCTGGCTATCTACGCCAAGATCAAAATTAATCACCGTCTGAGAACTACCATCAGTAATAGTAGAACTAAGATCGTCTATTCCATCTAAATTGGCTACTGCATCCTCGATTTTCTTAGTAACCTGATTCTCCAATTCCGTTGGACTAACTCCCCTCTGATTGGCACTGACAATTATAATCGGCACGTCTATATTGGGAGACTCATCAATTCCCAAACCCATAAAGGAGATAATACCCACTATGCCCAAAATCAGGAAGGTAACAATAGTCGGTACGGGATTTTTAATCGACCAAGATGAGAAATGGAAAGACATATTTTGCGGGATAAATTATCGGGGATGAGTAAGCTAGGCTAAAGCTTGTTGAGTATATAGTTTAGCTTTTTTTCTCTAGTTATGTGTACAAATATTAAGTGGCGCTCGCAGTCTATTTTTAATTTTAGCGAATCGCTATCTAAAGCGAAGTCTGAAATTACTAGATAAGTCTGAGGATCGGACTACTCTTTTGGCTCAAGTTTTAAACACTCAAGGAAGCTTGCATTTGTCAGCAGGGAAAAGTCAAGCAGCCCTCAATAGTTGGCAACAAGCCGAAGCCATCTACCGCTTTATCGAGATTTAGTCGGATTGCTAGTTAGCAATAATCCCAGTCAATAGAATCTAATCCAAGCTAGAGAAATTATCGAATCTCTGCAACTTTTAGTTGGCAATTGGCTGTAGACAGTCAACAGTCAACAGTCAACAGTCAACAGTTAACATTGTTCAGTTGCATATTATTTTTCGATCCTACGTATTATTTAAGTGTCGTAGGATCTTTTATGTCTCAATCACTTATTACTTATTACTTATTACTTATTACTTATTACTTATTTCTCATCCCTGAAAAAAGTGTCCGAACCAAATAAAAACAAAGGCTGTGGTTGCGGTTGTGCCAATATTCCCATCTCGGTAATTTTGTTAGTTTTAGGTGGGGGATTTTGGTGGTTTCGTCAAAATGGTTTGCCAGATATTGATGCTAATCAAATTAACGATTTTTTAGCTAAAATTCCTGGAGTAGAAATTTCTATTCCTGTTGACGAACCTCCCCCACCCGCACCTCCTCCTACACCTCCCACTCCTACCCCGACTTTACCGCCAACTATCATCCCTTCCACCCCAGAAGTTCTTGCTACTCCCGAACCTCCTCCACCGCCAGAAGTCATATCCACAAAACCTTTACCTAAAAGCAATTGGTCGCAAAAAAATATCCGAGGAATTTATTTAAGTCGCTATCAAGTTACTAATAATGCCAGCGAACAAATGATTCGCGATCGCGTTCGTTATTATCGCCAACAGGGTTTTAATACGATTATTCATGGAGTTGCGGGCAATGCTTGTACCATGTACAAAAGCGAGGTAATGCAACAAACTTTTGGGATGGATAGTTGTCCCAATTTATTTCGCGATCGCTGGTTGGATTGGTTAATTGATGAAGCCCACAATCAGGGAATGGAAGTCCATGCTTATTTTGAGAAGGGCATTAAAATCGATAAAAATAGTCCTATCTTTGATCGCGCGATCGCTGAAAAGTGGATTATCCCAGGAGTGGATCGCACCTATGCAGGAGTAGAACATTATCTATTAGATGTGGAGAATCCTGTAGTTGCTAAATTCTTCCGCGAGTTAGTTACGGAATTTGTGACTAAATATCCCCAAATCGATGCAGTACAGTGGGACGATTATTTAAGCTACCATGCCGAGTTACCAGGCAAAGTAGATCGCACTGCTAGCCTGACGAAGTTCGTCCGAGAGATGATTAAATCGATGAAACAAGCTAATCCCAACGTTAGCTTCGATCTCTGTCATCATAATCCCTACTGGGCAAAACGCTACTTTGCTGCTGATTGGAAAAATTGGGATGTCGATCGCATTTTCATCCAAAACTACAACGAAAAAAACTTTCAAGCCGAACTAGACTACATCAAACAATATGGTGGCATTGCTATCACTGACAAGCAGTTTCATCGTCTGCCCGAAATCTTAGATAATCAGGCGATCGACAATGTCTTAATTTTTCCCCTCTCTGGTAAACCCGAACAAACCGCCTCTCAGGTTAAAAGCCTAACGGAGAACAAATAGATTTTTATTTTTCGGTTCTCCCTAAATAAATATACGGTAAAGGTTCGGGCAGAAAACCCTAAAAAAAAGGCAACAAACCACACTTACAGTCACCATTTGTTTTTTCTAAAATGTAATCAAAGCAAAGAAAAAAAAATGATTGAGGAATTAATAAGTTATGGCAATTGTTAGTTATAATCCTTGGGCAGAAATGGACGCTTTTCAACAACATTTGAATAAAGTTTTCAACGAAGTTTTAACTCCTGCTAACATCGCCGATTTTGGAAACTATTCTAAAGTTCCTGCTGCGGAGTTAACCGATACTGAAACCGCTTTAGTTCTTAAATTAGAATTACCAGGAATGAATGTAGCCGATATTAATATTGAAGCTACTGCTAAAAGCGTCTCTATCTCTGGAGAACGTAAGTCTCAAGTTACCGCAGAAAATAAAACTCGGTCGGAATTTCGTTATGGTAGGTTTGCTAGAGTCATTCCTCTACCCGTACGGATTCAAAATACCGAAGTTAAAGCTGAATATCAAGACGGCATTCTCGTCCTTACTTTACCTAAATCGGAAGAGGAACAAAATAGAGTAGTTAAGGTTAATTTAGCTGAATAATATAGTTGCTAAATTTGACTATAAATAGGTTCTGATAGTTTATCCAAGTAGTTAATAATCGACTAGCTATTCTTATAAGAGTAGCTAGTTTCCTTGCTGTTTACTTTTTTCAAGTATTAACCTAAGTTTATAAGTCATACAATAATTAGTACAAAATAAATATTGATCCCTAACTATCAAAAACTAATAAATAGATGTTAAATTAAGAACAATAAAATTAATCTTAAATACTAAATACTAAATATTAAATGTTAAATGTATCGACCGAGAATAATCCTCAATTTCTATTGT
This sequence comes from Waterburya sp., assembly GCF_058530065.1. Taxonomy (NCBI): domain Bacteria; kingdom Bacillati; phylum Cyanobacteriota; class Cyanophyceae; order Pleurocapsales; family Pleurocapsaceae; genus Waterburya; species Waterburya sp. The sequence continues at coordinate 30,634 of NZ_JBZNBU010000258.1, forward strand.
TTGCTCAACACGGTTGGGCGGATAATGGTAATCGTATTAGCAGACTGGCAACAGCAGTAGCTGACGAACAAACAATAGTTACCGTTCCTAGTTTGGGATATATTACTACCTTTATTAGTATTCAACCTTTGGTAAAAAAACTAGAAAAAATTGTTGCCGAAGTAATTAATCAATACCCCTATACTCCTATCAAAATTATTGGGCATTCAATGGGTGGGTTGATGTGGCTTGAAGTATTAAACCGCAATCCTCAATGGTGGGAACGAGTACATTCATTAGTTTTGCTTGGCTCTCCTGTCGGCGGCTCTAACGTAGCGCGACTAATCGATCCTTTGAGCATTGGTATCGGCACTGCTAAGTGTTTGGGAAAAAATCGTCGAGACATAGCCGAAAAAATCGCCCAACAGATTCCCACTCTTTCTGTAGCTAGCAATATTCATAACGGTACTGATGGTTTGGTTACCGTAGAAAATACTAAGTTTGACTATGCCAACTCCTTGCTAGTTTCTGACATTCCCCATTCTGCCATGAGATCCCATCCCCAAATGATTCCTATTATTGAAGACTTTTGGGCAAACCCCCAACTAGGATCGCCTCCTCAAGCGGACTGCGCCACTAAAATAATTCAAAAATTGCGCTCGCTCCCAGGAATGACCGATGCGGATTATAGTAATTGCGATCGCTCTCAAGTAGTGGCTCGTTTTGCCGATGGTACGACGATTAACACTTTAAGCAATCTTTGGGGAATCGATCGCGTCTATGTCTTTAAACCCGAACAACAATGTGTCTATGCTGGATATGTAGGTTTAATTCATACTTTTAATTTACGCCAAGCGATCGCTAAGTTAGTCAAAAATACTGACTTAAAATTTAATTAATCATGAGTCACAGATTGATTATAATACAATTGTTCTGAAGTTATTAGTTATTAGTTATTAGTTAGGGACGTTTCATGAAACGTCCCTAACTAATAACTATGGCGCAGCCCTTTATCAGCTTAAAACAGTTGGGGTTGTGGCTGCTATACAATAAATTAGACTAGATCGAAGTAAATAAATATCGATCGTTCCTATCACTCTAAATCTAAATGAACTCATCGCCATCGCAACCATATATCAAGCTAGACCAATTTCTCAAATGGCAGGGTATAGCTCAAACTGGAGGAGAAGCCAAGATTATTATCAAACAGGGAATAGTTGAAGTTAACGGGATCGAAGAAATTAGAAGAGGACGCAAATTAATTACGGGAGATATAGTCAAAGTTGCGGGTCAAACTCATAGGGTGGAATTACAACATTCATCATAAAAAGTTACCCAGTCTTAACAAATACATTAGTGCGTAATATGAGTCAATAATGGCAATACAAAGATCTTCTGACTCCCAAAGCTCTTCTTCCAGACAATCTCGTTCCCCCAAAAAGCCAGAAATAGAGCTAAATTTAATGCTTCCTCAAGCTAATACTGAGGAAACAGAGCAAAATGAAGACAAAATACGTCCCCAACGTTTGGAAGACTACATTGGTCAAAAAGATTTAAAAGGAATTTTGCAGATTGCGATCGCAGCTGCTAAAGGCAGACAAGATCCTTTAGATCACCTTTTATTATATGGTCCTCCAGGTTTGGGAAAAACAACCATGTCTCTAATTCTGGCAACGGAAATGGGAGTAAACTGTAAAATTACCTCTGCGCCAGCTTTAGAACGCCCGAGAGATATTACAGGATTGCTAGTCAACCTCAAGCCAGGGGATATTTTATTTATCGATGAAATTCATCGTTTAAATCGCATGACGGAAGAATTACTCTATCCCGCCATGGAAGATTTTCGTTTGGACATAACTATAGGCAAAGGAACGACTGCCAAAACTCGAAGTCTGACTCTTCCTCCTTTTACTTTAGTTGGGGCAACAACCAAAGCAGGTTCGCTTTCTTCTCCTTTAAGAGATCGCTTCGGCATCATCCAAAGGTTGCGTTTTTACGAATTAGACGAATTGACTTTAATTGTCAAACGTACCGCAGAAATTCTTAATGCCGCTATTACAGAACCAGGGGCGATCGAAATTGCTCGTCGTTCTCGCGGAACACCCCGAATTGCTAATCGATTATTGCGTCGCGTTAGAGACTACAGCCAAGTGCAAAAAGCAGAAACTATTACTGACGAATTGGCAGCAATGGCAATGGATCTGTTTGATGTAGATCGAGAAGGATTGGACTGGACAGATCGGTTGGTATTGAATACCATAATTCAACAGTTTGATGGAGGACCTGTGGGTTTAGAAGCGATCGCCGCAGCTACGGGAGAAGACCGCAAAACTATTGAAGAAGTCTACGAGCCTTATCTTTTACAAAATGGCTATCTCAGCCGCACTCACCGTGGCAGAATGGCAACAAATAAAAGCTACCAACATCTAGGCTACAAGGACGATAAGCCAAATCAAACAGAGTTATTTTGATTTTGTTGAGTAACTATTTAATTAACTTTAACTCGATCGCCATCCTTGAGATAAGCAGCACCTTTTAAGATAATGCGATCGCCCGATTGCAAACCATCCGTTACCTCAATCTTTTGACCGTCTAAAATCTCTCCCATTTTTACGGTTTGAGCTTTTACAGTGTTGTCGGATTGCAACACAAAGGCAGTAGCTCGATTTTCCGCTGATGGCAACAAGGCTTCAATAGGTACGGCTAAACCTTGGTTGGTATCGGTATTAATCGCCCCTTGCAAAAACATTCCTGGTTTGAGTTTCTCATTACTAGGTAAATCTACTTTAACTACAGCTTGGCGAGAACTATCGTCAATTAGGGGGTCTATTTCTCTGACCTTTCCAGTTAATTTGAAGTTGCGATCGGCATTAGAAGTAATATCTACCGATTGCCCCGCTTGAATTTTACCAATTAGAGTTTCGGGTACTTGCAATCTCAATTCCAAGCGTCCGTTTTGTACGATGGAAAATAACATTTCTGATGTAGAAGCAATCTGTCCTACCCTAGCCTCTCGGGAGACAATTACACCACTGCTGGGAGCAACAATAATTGTATCTTCTAATTGGGCTTCAATAGCTTGCAATCTACCTTGAGCTTGAATTAATTGTGCTTCTGCTTGAGCGATAGTTTGACGGCGAGAACCAGCTTTTACCTGGGCTAGAGCTTGTTTGGCTTCATTGAGATTGGCTTTTGCCCCTGCTAGATTAGATTCGGCTACTTTTTCTTGATTCAAAATCTCATCAAAGCGATCGCGCGTAATTGCTCCTTCTTGCTGTAAACTACGATTGCGTTCTACTCTGGTTTGAATCAGTTCTAGATCTGATTCTGCTTGAACGACTGCCGATTCTGCATTAGCTACTCTAGATTCTGCTTGAGCGACCTCTTCTACGCGACTTCCTGCTTGCAATTCATCTAGTGCCGATCTAAATTGAGCTACAGCAGCTTCTGCTTCTATTTTTTGAGCGACTAGAGCTTTGTTATTCAGTCTTGCCAAAACCTGTCCGCGCTCTACGTAATCTCCTCTTTCTGCTAGCACTTCTGCAACCTGCAATCCTGATGCCTGGGACATTACAGGAATTCTTTCAAACGCTCTTACCGTACCAGAAGCATCTAAAGTATTGTTGATCGCAGTAGTTTCAACTTTAACTGCGGTTACTGCTTGGGTAGGTGCGGTAGATTGGGCGACTTCAGGTGCGGTAGATTCTCCTCCATTGCTGGCAGTAGGGCTAGAAAATAAACGACTCGCTCCCAAAGTAAAAAATACTCCCAATCCCAACCCAATTAATAAAGCTTTTTTGCCTGTAAATAAAGCTGCTTTTTTGTTTTTAATCGATTCTTTGGCTAAATCGGAATCTGCTGGGGAAATATTAGCAGGTGCTACGGAAGAAGTAGCTAAACTGTCAGTAGTAATCTCAATTGGTCGATCGCTTGGTTCGGCTTTTGTATAGTCGAGAAAATAAAATTTATCGTCAATTTCTGTGATATATAAAGCATTTTTAGGCATAAAGTTGGATGCTCGATCGGGATAGGCTAACTTAGCCGAATCGACCCCCAAAAAAGCTTTTTCTAAAAGTAAACTGTCTAACTCTCCTAAAGATCCAGCGATTAGGCGATCGCCCGTTCCGAGATCT
>NZ_JBZNBU010000259.1:0-6471 GCF_058530065.1 Waterburya sp.
AAAGACATCGCAAGGGCTAGTACTACGCAACATAACGGGTTCTAACATAGCACTCGAACCACCTGTAACGCCGATTAGGGCATCGCCATCGAACATTGCCGAGAATTCAGCATCAGAGAGGAAATCGCCATCTTGAGCTTGAGAAATGGTATCCCAAGCCACGTCTGTAGGACGATATAAACGACGGGGGTTAATTATAGAAACGATTTTAGAACCGATACCTGCGGCTTTTAGTTGTTCTGCTGCTGCCAAAGTAGGGATTAAAGTCATATCGCCGATGACTGCGAAGACTACAGTTTTATCCCCAGGAGTTTCTTGCAAGACAATACCACCTTTGGCTATTCCTTCTCTAGTTTGTTCTAGGGTAGTGCGAATTTCTAGGGGTGATTTACTAGCAGTAATAGTAATACCTTTATTTTTCGTACCCAATGCCCATTCGTAACAAGCCTGGATGCTGTTGGCATCACAAGGGAAGAGAGGGAATACATTACCATTACGCATCATCCCTGCAAAGTAGTTTTCCACTTCGGGGCGTTGGTGCGTCCAACCGTTGCGCCCTTGTTCTAATGCCCCTGCGGTAAAGAGGGTAATAGTAGAAGGGGTGGGGCGACGTAGTTCTGCCATTGCTTGAGTGACGGTTTGCCAGATGGGTAAGCCGTTGATGGCAAAGGATTCGTAAGAACACCAGAGAGTTCTCGCACCGAATAAAGCCTGGGCTGCTGCTAAACCCGCACAGGCATCTTCACTAAGGGGTTCGTATACTTGTCCTTGGGGTTGTTGGAAATAGATTTCGTCGGTGGTGGGGTGAAGAATTTTTAAAGCGATATTGATATTATTGATACCCGATGCTGCGTTACCATCAGCGTTAGCCACAATAAAGTCTTTATCTTGTTGTCCCACATATGCCACCATTGCACCCATGGCAGTAGTAGCGACTTTCTTATCTCCCCCTACAGGATATTCTTCTGTGGGAATAGTACCGAGATCGGGGATAGAATATTCTTTTTCTGTAACTGCTGTCTCTACTGCTGCACCACCATTAGAACGAAGATAATTAGTACGGACTAGTTGCCAAGCTTCAGGGGTTAAAGCTCTTTCTTTTAAGGCAGCGACGATATAGTCTTTCTCAACACTATCTCCTGGATAGAGGTTGTGAGATTTAGAACCAGTTTTGTGTACTCCCGCGCCTTTTAGTTGCTTGACGATTAGGACTGTTAAAGTTCCGCCTAATGCAGATTTAGCAGCTTTATCGGTTGCTGCTAAAATTGCTTGGGTAAACGCCATTCTAGCTTCTGGAGAGAATTTTGTACTATCTACATATTCCCCTGGTTGGTTACTGTCATCGTAGTCTTTAGCATTGACTAAAATAACCGAACCGAAACCGTTACCCTCCCAGTAAGCAATCATTTCTTCATTGGTTTTGGTGGAAACCATGCTGTGATGTTCTTGGGAATAGCCATTCCAGACCAAGATAGGTAAAAAGTTGGTTACTTGGGGGTAAGCAGTATTAAAGTGACCGAAGCTACTCATGATATAGGGTTCGCCCAAACCACCATCGCCAATAGTTACGGGAAATAATACCCCAGGATGGAGTTTTGCCCCTGCCATAGCAAAGTGTTGTCCTTGTCCTAAAGGTCCTGCGGGATTAAGTAAGCCTGGAATTTGTCCTGAAAGGTGTCCCAATAGCCCGTGCATTTCCCGAAAGCGATCGCGCATATCCTGCACGGTATTAATCCCCATCGCTTCAAGAGAAGTATCTAGAAAGACGTTGCTATAAAATCCAGGGGCGTGGTGTCCCACTTCGGTAATAATATTTTTGTGTCCTAGCATTACTAAAGATGCGATCGCATCGGCAATACTGGCAAATCCTCCTGGATGTCCCGATTGTTTGCTAGCAGTAATTTGCAGTGTTAGATAGCGCAAGGCATCGGCTGCCAACATGGTCTGATAAACTGCGGATTTATCTGTAGGATCGGCGATCGCAGTTTGTCCTTTTTGAATAGCTGGTGCTTGCCCGTATTTGGCAAAATCAGGCAACTCTTCTTTGAAATGTTGGATTCCTTCACAAAAAGCGGGAACGTTTGTAGCAACGGTCATAAAAATATTTCCTTTGTTTATCAAACTGCAAGTATTAAGTAAATCTTACAATTTTAGGTGATAATTCAGCGACAAAATCTTCCTATGGATACTATTGGTAATTCTTAATTTAAAATTATTCATCCGAAATCTGAATGTTAAACTTAAACTTAGTTTATAAACTTAGTTTGATTAACGATGAGCGAACAAATTAATATTCACGAAGCGAAAACTCAACTATCAAAACTATTGTCGCGAGTAGCTTTAGGGGAAGAATTTACCATTGCCAATCGCGGTGTTCCCGTGGCGAAATTAGTTCCTTATAAATTATCTGACGAAAAAAGCGATCGCATCCCTGGAAGGTTAACGGGTCAAATTAAAATTAGCGACAATTTTAACGAACTGGATGAGGAAACAATGGGGTTATTTTATGGAGATGAATAAATGAAATTGTTGTTAGATACTTGTTGTTGGTTATGGTGGTTGAGCAACCCCGAACAACTGAGCGAACAACAGCTTAATGCTATTATTAATCGCCAAAACCAATTATTTTTATCGACAGCTACTCTATGGGAAATCAGTATTAAAGTTGGTAATAATAAATTAACTATTCCACAACCACTTCAGAAGTTAGTAACAACACAATGCCCTCAAGATAATATCGAGATGTTAGATATCAAACCAATTCAGGCGATTGACGCTGGTTCGCTTCCACTACATCATCAAGATCCTTTCGATCGCATGATAATTACTCAAGCAACTGTTGAAGATTTAACTATAGTCACTTCAGATACTATATTTAAAAAATATGATGTTGCCGTTTTGTTTTAGTTTTTTGTAATTATGAAGAACTGAGAATAAAAGATCGCAAGTTACATAAGAATCTCTGTAAAATTCTCAAAGAAATGCTGCGAGGCGATCCGTCTGAAGGATTAGGGAAACCAGAACCTTTAAAACACAATTTATCTGGATTTTGGGATAATCGTCTAGACCAAAAGGATCGTTTAATTTATAAATTTGGCGATCGCTATATCTACATTTTTGCGATTGGCGGACATTACGAACAGTTTTGAGTTAAATAATTTCTCTTTATTTTGCGTGACAGTCTCTGAGACAATTACCTACAGTTAAGCAAGAGAAATAATAAATAAATGTCTATTAAAACAGATAAAATCCAGGCGGGTAAGTTTGAATGGTTTTATCGCCAGACTGAAGTAGAAAGCGATCGCATTCCCGTAGTTTTTTTACACGGTTTGCCTTCCCATAGTTACACCTGGGAAAAAATGATGTCTTTTCTGGCAGATGAAGAAATTCCTAGCATTGCCCTAGACTGGCTTGGTTGTGGATTTTCTGATAAACCCAAAACGAGAGATTTTGCCTATACTCCCGATGCTTATTTAAAAGAACTATCAGAAGCGATCGCCGCTTTAGAGTTAGAAAAGTTTTATTTGGTCGTCCAAGGCTACTTAGGCTCTGTGGGAGTGCAATATGCCTTAGATAATCCCGACAATATAGAAGGATTAATTGTTCTCAACGCACCAATTGCCCCTGGCTCGAAATTACCTTGGGTAATGAAGCAATTGAGTTTACCTTTTGTGGGGGATATGATGACTCAAGATCCTCTGTTGGTCGATCGCACCATCGAAAAGGGTAGTGGTTTTGTGGTTGTAGACCAAGATTTAGATATTCTACGCAAGCCGTTTTTACAAAGTTCGGCAGTAGGCAGATCCTTGATGGCAATTCTACAAAAGTTAGATTTGAGCCGTACTATCCAAGATATTGAAACAGGCATAACTAGCTACAGCAAACCAACTCTAATTATTTGGGGAATGGCAGATCCTTGGCTGGATGGCGATCGCGTTAAGGATTTAGCTAGTCTTAATTCAGAAATAGACTTTGTCGAACTTCCCGAAGCCAAACACTACCCTCAAGAACATTGGGCATCGGATATTTCTCAACAGTTAATTCAGTTTTTTCGGCGTAAAGTTCTATAAAGATGTCCCTTTTCCTGAGAAAATTAAGATCTAATCATCAAATTTATTTTGAGTACAATGAGAATTTTTCGCCCTATTCTTTCTTTAATTTTAGTTTTAGCAACAACTATTTTAGTTAGCTGTGGTAGTCCTACGGCATCTGCACCACCTACCTATACCCCAGAAAAATTACAAAAGGTTGCTACCTATCGCATTCCTTTTGACATCGCTCGCGATCGCATCTCCGAACTAGGAAAATATATCGATAACGAAGACTGGGTCAACGCAGATTCCTTTATTCACGGTCCTTTAGGCTCGATTAGGAGAGATTTGACCTATCTATCTAAAGCTTTGCTGCCCGACGAACAAGAACCAGCTTTGGAAGCAGCTAAAGACATTTTCAAGCATTTTGAAAATATCGATGCTGCGATCGCCGCAAATAACTATAAATTTGCCATCGAACAATATAAAGAAGTTGTCTCAGATTTTGATAGTTATGCAAGTTTGCTTCCCCAAGTAGAGCAATCTGATAATCCAGCTTAGGTAACACATAACCCATAACAGGCTAGTGACTTTAAGAGGTTTGGCAATGCCAAGCCTTTTTTTTGCGTTACAGTTTTTGTAACATGACCCTATTTTTAAATTTCAAAAGACATACTAGTAACATCAATCTGTAGTTATATATTAAAGATCGATGTTATTTAAAGATGCTCGTTGGACGCAAATAATTTTCTTAGGTTTATTTTTATTCTTAGGAGTTGTTACTAGGGATTGGACGATACAAGGAAATCTAATTTTAGTAGCGATCGCCAGTTGTTTGGTTACTCAATGGATTTTGTCTTTTGTAGTGGAATATAGCAAGCAGACAGAAGAATATAATTTCTCTAATCTAGGCAGTAAATTAAATATTTTAATTACTCCCAAAGTTTTAACTTCTCTTCGTAGTGCCTTAATTACTTCCTTGGGTTTATCCCTATTACTTCGTAGTAATAGTCCGCAAACCATGGCGATCGCGGGAGTAAGCGCGATCGCGAGTAAGTTCTTATTTCGCTACCACAACAAACACTTTTTCAACCCTGCTAACTTCGGGATTATTGCTGCTTTAACCTTTACAAATGATGCTTGGGTATCCCCTGGGCAATGGGGGACAGATTGGTGGTATTTATTATTATTTCTTGGCTTGGGTGGAGTTGTCTTAAAACAAGTCGGACGATGGGATACTTCCGTGGCTTTCCTCTTATTTTATGGCAGTTTAGAAGCCATCAGAAATATCTATCACGGTTGGAGTTGGGATGTCTGGCAACATCAATTTACTAGCGGTAGTTTATTACTCTTTGCCCTATTTATGCTTACCGATCCGCGATCGATTCCCAACTCCCAAAAAGGAAGACTAATCTGGAGTGGCGCGATCGCAATTTCTACGTTTATTTTGCAACACTACTTCTATCTTTCTACAGCAATCTTTTGGTCTTTATTTATCATTTCTCCCCTAACAATTTTGTTGGATGCGATTTTGAATGCACCACGATTTAATTGGAAAGCAAGTCAATGGACAATGGACAATTGATAATGGACAACGAATAATCAGTTATTTCGTAGGTTGGGTTGAAGAATGAAACCCAACAATAATAATCTTGTTGTCATTTCAAAAACAATCTGGTCAATATTTATAGGTTGAGTTATCACAAAGTTTCTTAACTCAAATACCAATTATGAAAATATTCAGAATATTATTTTCTTTATTATTAACGGGTGCAATATTTCTATTTGGTATCAAACCCGCATTAGCTTTTTGTGGCTTCTATGTTGCTAAAGCCGATAGCAGTTTATACAATCAAGCCTCTCAGGTAATCATCGCCAGAGATGGGAGAAAGACAGTTTTAACCATGTCTAACGATTATCAAGGAGAAGTTAAAGACTTCGCGATGGTTATTCCAGTACCAGTTGTTTTAACTAAAGAACAAGTACATATTGCCGATTCAAAAATCATAGATCGGCTAGATGCTTTTAGCGCACCAAGATTAGGAGAAGCTTTTGAAGATCATCCTTGTATTTCTTTGTCAAAGTATGGGGCTTTAGGTAGCATCAGATTTCCCAGAGAAGCTTTGAAAACAATAGTTGAAAAACAATTTAGCATTGGCGAGTACGATATCTTAATTCTCAATGCCAGAGAATCAGATAACTTAGAAGCATGGTTGATTCAAAATGATTACCAAGTTGATAAATATACAAAAAAGTTATTAGAATCCTACATTCATCAAGGGATGAAATTTTTAGTAGCTAAAGTTAATTTAACAGAATATAACAAAAATACTTATAAAAGATTAAGACCTATATCTATTGCCTATGAATCAAATGAATTCGTACTTCCAATTCGTTTAGGTATGTCTAATGCCAAAAACGAACAAGATTTAATTGTTTA